>JBDHVF010000858.1:0-3850 GCA_039809605.1 Polyangiales bacterium
CCCTCACCCCCAACCCCTCTCCCGCGAGGGCGCGGGAGAGGGGAGCGCTGCCGCCAGTCGTCTGCGTGCCTCGGGGAATCTGCGTGCCTCGGGTGGTCAGCGTGACTTGGGGGCTCTCTGTGCCTTGGGCGATCTGCGTGCCTTGAGTGATCTGCGAGCCTCGGGCTCACCTGCGAGCCTCGGGCTCACCTGCGAGCCTCGGGCTCACCTGCGAGCCTCGGGCTCACCTGCGAGCCGGAGTTCGTTCACCGCCTGCGTCACGGCGGCGGTACATCGAGGACGTCTTGCAGTTCGTCGGCGGCAGCGCTCCCCTCTCCCGCGCCCTCGCGGGAGAGGGGTTGGGGGTGAGGGTATGCAGGCTACTCCCAGGCACCCCCTCCCGCGTCCGCGGGAGGGGGACGGGGGGAGGGTCACTGCCGCCGGTACGGCGAAGCCTTCAGCCCGTCGGGCGACACCGGCCGCGGGGCGCCCGCGTCTTCGACGCGCGGCTCGCTCACGCGCACCGCGGGGCGCTGCTCCCTCGGCTCGCGCGCGAGCGCGGGGAGCGTCCAGCGCAGCGTCGTGTCGCCGTCGATCACCACGCGCTCCTCGCGCGGCGCGTGACCGGGCGCCTCGGCGCGCACCGTCTTCGAAGCGCCGCGCGTCGCGCGCAGCACCGCCACGCCCTCGGGCGACGGCACCGCCTCGCCGTCGACGCGCACCGTGGCGCCCACCGGGCTCACCACCACCGTGAGCACCGCGGCGGGTGCTTCGGCGTCGGGCGCTTCGACCGCGACCACCGAGGGCGTGACCACCGCCGCGTCGGCCGGCGAGGCGACGCGCGCGCGAGGGCGCGGACGCGACGTCGCCCGCGCGGCGCCGCGGCCCCCGAGCGCGAGCGCGACGCCGACGGCGCACGCGACGAGCGCCACGGCCGCGAGCACGCGGCGCGTGCGCACGCCGCGGCGCGCGAGGTCGACGCGGTCGAGCGCGTCGATCACGGCGCGCGCGTCGGCGGGGCGACGGTCGCGGTCCTTGGCGAGCAGGCGCAGCACCAGGTCGTCGAGCGCGCGCGGGATGGCCATGTCTCCGCGCACGGCCGAGGGGCGCCGCGGGGACTCGTGCACGTGCTTGTAGAGCACCTCGACGGGCGTCGAGCCCGTGAAGGGCAGCTCCCCCGTGAGCATCTCGAACAGGATGCACCCGAGGGCGTAGAGGTCGGCGCGGTGGTCGACCGAGCGGCCGTCGGTGCCCTGCTCGGGGGCCATCGTGTGGGGCGTGCCCACGAGGGTGCCCTGGTGCGTCGAGGGCGCGGCGCCGTCGTCGAGGTCGAGGGCCTTCGAGACGCCGAAGTCGAGCACCTTCACCGAGTCGCGCCCGTCGCGCTGCGTGACGAACACGTTGCCGCTCTTGAGGTCGCGGTGAACGATGCCGCGCGCGTGCGCCGCCGCGAGGCCGTCGGCCACCTGCCGCGCGATGCCCACCGCGCGCTCCACCGGCAGCGCGCCCTTCGACCGCACGATCGACGCGAGGTCGGCGCCCTGAAGGAGCTCCATCACGAGGTACGCGCCGTCGTCGCCGTGCCCGAAGTCGAGCACCTCGACGATGCGGGGGTGGCCGATGGCCGCCGCGGCGCGGGCCTCGCGGTGAAACCTCGCGACGGCCTCGGCGCTGCGCGCCACCTCGGGCCGCAGGATCTTCACCGCCACGCGCCGCCCCACCGCGACGTGGCGCGCTTCGAACACGAAGCCCATGCCCCCGCGGCCGATGGCGCGCTCGATCGCGTAGCGCCCGGCGATCACCCGCCCGACCCACGAGGCCTCGGTGGCGCTCTCGCGGCCCGCGTCCGAGGCCGTCGCGCCGCGCAGCGGCAGCGTGTCGGTCGCGCCGCGCGGCGGGTCGGGCTCCGAGGCGGACATCGCCGCACTCTCTACCAGCGCGAGGGCCCGAAGGCGAGCGAGGGCCTACAAAAACAGGCTCAGCGAGAGGCCGCCGGAGGCGAGCAGGCCCTCGCTGTCGGTCAGGTCGAAGTTGCGCCACGCGGCGCGGCCGAAGAGGCCGACGGCGAGGCGCGGGTGCAGCACCACGTCGGCGCGCACCGCGAAGCCGCCGACGAACTGCTCGCTGTCGCGGCGCAGCGTGTCCTCGCGGCACGACGTGTCGCACTGGAGCAGCGCCGAGCCCGAGACGAAGAGCCCGAGGTCGACCTCGTCGATCACGAACACCCACCCGAGGTCGCCGCCCACGACGAAGGGCGAGCCGTCGGTGTAGATCCACGTCGCGTGGGCCTGCGCGGTGAGCGAGCGGCGCCACGTGACGGCGCCCTCGACGCCGACCTCGAACACGGGCAGGTCGCGCGGCACCGCGAAGCCCGTCACCAGCCCCACGCGACCCGAGAGCGTGCGACCCGCGCGGCGCGTGAGGATGCGGTCGGGCGCGGGCGTGGGCGTGGGCGCGGGCAGCGCCGCGAGGTCGACGTGAACGTCCTGGGCGACGCCCGGCGCGACCACGACGCGGCGCACGGCGCTCTGGTGGCGCGGGAGCGTGAGCTCCACGGCGTGCGGGCCGGGCGCGAGCCGCAGGTGACAGGGCGTGCGCGCCGAGGGGGAGGTCTCGCCGTCGACGGCCACGGCGGCGCCGAGGGGCTCGGAGGTGACGGTCACGTCGACGGGCGTGGCGCGGATGCGCTCGAGGCGCTCGCGCACCTCGCGCCGGTCGACGTCGCTCGCGGTCTCGGTGAGGAAGCGCTCGTACTCCTCGATGGCGCGGGGGATTCCGTCGGGCGCGCACTCGTAGGCGCGCGCGAGGTTGTAGCGGGTGTCGGGGTGCGGCACGAGCGCCATGGCGCGTTCGAAGCCCCGCGCCGCGCCGAGGCAGTCGCCGATGCGCCACGCCTCCATGGCCTCGCTGAAGGCCGCCTCGGCCTGCGCCTGTCGGTCGCCCGCGACGGCCGCGTCGGGGGGGCTTCCCCCGTCGGGCGAGGGCTGCGCGCGTGCCTCGGGCGCGACGCCCAGGGCGAGCAGGAGCGCGCACGCCGGGAGCGCGCGTCGCGCCGCCCCCTCGTACGCAGAAGCTCCAGACGTCATCGGCCGCGGACCTTACCACAGGGGTCACGCGTGCCGGCGCGGCGCGCGCGGTGGTAGAACGGAGCGCGTGGGCGGCGAGCGCCCCGCGAGCGATGCCCGTGCGCGACCAGGCGTTTCGACCGAGCCTTCGTGACCTCGTGCCGCGGCTGGCGCTGCTGGCGGCGGCGTCGTGGGTCGCGCTTCGGCTCGCGCTGGGGCTCGACGTGCGCGCGTCGACGGTCGCCACGGTGGGCGCGCTCGGCGTGATGATCGCGCTGCGCCTCGCGTGGCGGGGGCCGCACACGCGCGTGCTCGCCACCGACGACGCGCTCGTGGTGTCGGGGCCCGACGGCGAGCGCTCGATCCCCTGGCCCGCGGTCGAGCGCGTGCGGCTCACGGCGGGCGAGGTCACCACGCGGCGCGGCGTCGTGCGCGTGTGCTACGCCCACGTCGACGTGGCGCACGGGCCGCCGGTGGCCTTCGCCGACCTGTCTCCGCTGGGCTCTCCGCGGCTGCGCACCGTCGAGGGAGACGCGCCCGTGCACGACGTGGGCGACCCCGAGCTGCTGCTCGGCGTGATCGCCGAGCGCGTCGACGCGAGGGAGTTCCTGCCGCCCGCCGGCCGGCGCCCCGAGGCCGAGCGCGCGGGCCCGTGGATCACCGCGTCTCCGCTGGCGACCCTGCGCCTCGGCGTCGCCGCGCTCGTGGCGCACCGCATCTCGCGCGCGGTCGGAGACCCCGACGCCCTCATGGCCGCGTGCGCGGGCGCCATGGCCGTGGTCGCTCCGCACGCACTCGTGCGCTTC
>JBDHVF010000859.1:0-3849 GCA_039809605.1 Polyangiales bacterium
CGCCCGGCGCGCGCGAGGCCGTGGTGGTGCACCCCGACAGCGACACCGTGGCCTTCGTCGACCTCGACGCGCGCTCGCTCGTGCGCGAGGTGCCGCTCGGCCCTGCGCCCGCGCCGGCCGCCGACGGGCGCTGGGTCGCTCCCGTCGCCCCCGTCTCGGTCTCGATCGCGCCGCGGCGGCGCAGGGCATTCGTGGTGGGACGCAACTCGGGCGAGCTCGTCGCGCTCGACCTCGACGGCCGCGCCGTCGTCGCGCGCGCGGCCGTGTGCACCGAGCCCACCGCGGTGCTGGTGACGCCCGACGAGTCGCGGGTGCTCGTGGCCTGCGCGCCCGACCGCGAGGTCGTGGCCGCCGACCCCGACACCCTGCGCGCGCGCGCTCGCGTGCAGGTGCCGCACGAGACCGGCGCCCTCGCGCTCGCGGGCGGCGGCGTGTACGTCACGCACCCGCTCACCGGCGGCGTGACCCTGCTCGACGCCGCGACCCTCGCGGTGCGCGCGCGCGGCGCGGTGCCGGCGATGGCGTACCGCGGGCACCCCATCCTCGCGCACGGCCTGCCGCGCGCGCTCGTCGACGCGGCGGCGCGGCCGGGCTCCCGCGAGCTCTGGGTGCTGCACACGCTCGTCAGCGCCGACAACGCGCAGCCCACGCTGAACTTCGAGTCGACGGTGTTCCCCGCGGTGAGCGTGCTCGACGAGACAGGGGGGCTCGCGCGCCCGACGATGACCACCGACTCGCGCCTCGCGGGCGTCGACGGGGCGTTCGCGCACGTGGTCTCGGGCCCCCGCGCGCTGGCCTTCACGCCCGACGGCGCGTACGCGCTGACGGTCAACCTCAACAGCCAGAGCCTCACGGTGATCGACTGCGCGCGCGGCGTCGAGGCGGGCTTCGTCGAAGACCTCCCCGGCGCCATGCACGACGGCGTGGTCGTGCACCCCGACGGGCGCCGCGCGTGGGTGAGCGCCCGCAACTCGGGCACCCTCGTTCCCCTGGCCCTGGGGCCCGGCGCGCGCGTCGCCTACGACGGCGCGCCGTTCCCGTCGCGCGCCGCCGACCCGATGCCCCGCGAGCTGCGCGAGGGGCAGTGGATCTTTCACGACGCGAACGACCGCTACCAGGCCTTTCCCATCACCGTGAACCACTGGCTGTCGTGCGAGAGCTGCCACGCGGGCGGAGGCTCGTCGGCCGTCACGCTGCGCATGCTCGCGGGGCCGCGCGACGTGCCCGACCTGCGCGCGGGCTTCGACGGCTTCCTCATGCGCACGGCCACGCGCAGCGGGCTGCACGACTTCTGGCGCACCATCGAGACCGAGCAGGGCGGATCGATCCGCCCCGACGACGAGCTCTTCGGGCCGTCCTTCGAAGCCCTCGTGGCGTACGTCGCGCGGGCCATCGCCCCGCTGCACGCGCCGCGCACCGACCCCGCGCTCGCGGCGCGCGGCAGGGCCGTCTTCGATCGCGAAGACGTGGGCTGCGCGCGCTGCCACGCGGGGCCGCGGCTCACCGACTCGGGCGCGGGCAACCCCTCGCTCGACCTCGCGGGCCCGGTGCTGCTGCACGACGTCGGCACCTGCGTCACCGAGGGCGCGTGGCCCGACCGCGCGCACGCGGACATCACCCGCAGGCCCCGCGGCCCCTGCGCCTTCGACACGCCCTCGCTCCGCGGCGTGGCGCGCACGGGCCCGTGGCTGCACGACGGCAGCGCGGCGACGCTGCGCGACGTGCTCACCGCGCGCAACGCCCGCGACCTCCACGGGGTCACGTCGCGCCTCACCGAGGCCGAGCTCGACGCGCTGGTCGAGTACCTCCGCTCCCTCTAGACTGCCCCGCCATGCGCCCGACCCATCTCTTCGCGCTCGCGCTCCCGCTGGCACTCGGCTGCGAGGGCACCACGACGCAGACGCCCGACGGGCGCGCGCCCGACGCGGTCGTCGACGTCGCCTCCGAGCGCCCCGACGACGTCGCCGACGCGGCCCGCGACGCGCGCGACGACCTCGCCGACGCGACCGACGCGCCCGACGCGATGACGCCGTGCACGCTCGACATCCCGCCGCCCGACACCGCCGGGCCGACCTACGGCTACATCCGCTTCGCCAACCTCGCGCGCGGCGTCGGCACGATGCGCTTCGTCGCCGACAGCCTGCCGGGGTTCAGCCCCGCGCACGTCGAGGCCGTGGTGCCCGAGGGAACGTCCACCGAGCACATCCGCACGCTCCCGGTCGCCTACGAGGTGCACGTCTCCGCGGCGCCGGGCGCCGACGCGGGCTACAGCGCCGACGCGGGCGCGGGCGACGCGGGCGTGCTCACCGACGGCCCCGGCTCGCCCGCCACGCTCTGCACGGCCGACGCGGGCGCCGGCGACCTCGTGCCCCCGATCTGCACCGACGTGTACTTCATCGCGGGGTGCACCATCGTGCTCGCGGGCTCGCGCGAGGGCGACGTGGCCCAGCAGCGCGACCGGCGGCTCTGGCGCCTCTCCGACGTGCCCGCGCGCTCGAACGACTGCTACGCGGGCCGCGTGCGCACGCTGAGCTGGTACGCCGAGGGCCCCGCGCTCGACGTCGACGGCCCCGACGGCCCCCTCGCCCGCAACGCCGCCTACCACGAGACCACGGGCTACCGCGGCGCCGCGGCGGGCCCGCTGCGCGTCACCGTGCGCAACAACGAGACGGGCGACCCCCTCGGAGAGCACGCCGCGGGCGTCGTCGCGCCCGGCCACTCGCACACGCTCCACGTGTGGGGCGACGCGCGCAACGCCGCCAGCCCCGGCGTCAGCGCCATCCTGCTCGACGACGTGACGCCCCCCTTCCGCTGAGCGCCCTGTGGCGGCGCGCGGGCGTGCGGTACGCTCGCGGCGATGGCAGGGCGCACCTTCGCGATCGGGGACATCCACGGCGAGCTCGACCAGCTCCGCACGCTCTTCTCGCGCATGCCCGACGTGGGGGCGAGCGACACGGTGGTGTTCCTCGGCGACTACGTCGACCGCGGCCCCCGCTCGCGCGAGGTGGTCGACGTGGTGCGCGGGCTCGACCGCGACACCGGCTGCAAGGTCGTGTGCCTGCGCGGCAACCACGAAGACGCCTGGCTGCGCGTGATCGACGAGGGCTGGGCGGGCTTCGTGCTGCCGCCGGGCAACGGCTGCCTCGCGACGCTCAACTCGTACGCGCGCAGGGCCCCCGACGCCGTGCCCCGCGGCCGTGACTTCGACGCGCTGCTCTCGGGGAGCTTCCTGCCGCCCGACGTGGTCGCGTGGTTCCGCTCGCTGCCCCACTGGTACGAAGACGAGCACGCCATCTACGTGCACGCGGGCCTCGCGGCCGACGGGCGCGGCGGCTTCGCGCACCCGCGCGACGCGAAGGCGCCCGCGACGCTCCTCTGGACGCGCACCGAGGCGTTCTTCAGGGACTACCGCGGCAAGCGCGTGGTGGTCGGCCACACGCACACCATGGAGCTGCCCAACGAGCTCTCGACGCACACCGTCGACGACCCCACGGACATGTGGGCCGGGCCCTGCGTCACCGCGATCGACACGGGCTGCGGCCGCGGCGGCTTTCTCACCGCGCTCGAGCTGCCCGCGATGAAGGTCTACGAGTCGCGCTGAAGGGCCCTCGCCGCGTCGCGCAGCTCCTCGAGGGGCGCCGTCTGCACGAGCGCCGTCACGTTGCCGCCGCGCGCCGCGCGCCCCCCCCCCCGCCGCGCCCTCGCCGTGAGCCGCCCGAGCGCGAGCGACATGCGCGAGAGGTCGGCGTCGCGCTCGCGCGCGGTCGCGCCCCGCCGCGTGCGCAGCCGCGCGAGTGTCACGCGCAGGTCGGCCACGTCGCCCGCGCCCGCGCGCGAGAGGTCTTCGAT
>JBDHVF010000860.1:0-3847 GCA_039809605.1 Polyangiales bacterium
CGACGCTGCGACGCGGGCGCACACCCGTTGCGTTGCGCCACGCGGTCGTACGTTCGGAGGGAATCGCTACTTCTGCGGGGCGTCGGGCGCGGGCGGAGGCGTCGGGGGCTCGGGGGCGCCTCCGTCGACATCCTTCGCGGACGACGGGCGAGCGTAGCGCGACGAGGCCGCGGGGATGCTCGCGTCGACCGCGCGCATGCGATCGGCCGCGCCGAGCATCTCGCGGATGAGCCGCCCGCACGGCTCGGCCAGCTCCGCGCGCAGCGCCTGCTTCGCGAGCCGGTCGCGCGACACCGCCGCGCTGCGCTCGAGCGCGTGCTCGGCGAGGCCCTCGAGCGCGTCGAGCACCTCGCTCGTGAGGCCCACGTCGGCGCGGTCGGCCTCGCTCACGTTGCGACGCACGTAGCGAACCTGCGCCGCGATGCGCTCCTTCCCGCGCGCCACCTCGGTCACCACCCCCGCGGGCGAGAGCGACTCTTCGATCTCCGCCTGCGCCTCGCACTCCTCGATCATCTCGGAGAGCGCGCGGCGCGCCTCGGACTCGGCCGCGGGCGCCAGCGACGCCACCGGCGCGCTGCGCTTGCGCGTCGTCTCGATGGACCGCTCGTGCGCCTGCCTCGCCGCGAGCGCCGGGAGCATGCGCGACACCAGATCGAGGCCGTAGCGCGCGCGCCGCGCGCCGTAGACCCCGAGGCGCCCCGCGATGATCCACGGCGAGAGCAGCGCGAGGCAGCGCACGAAGTCGGCCGCCACGCCCGCCGGGTCGACCTCGGAGCCGAGCGCCACCGCCCGCGACGCGGTCATCTTGCGCTCCAGCCGCGCGCGACGCTCGGGCGTCGGAGCGCTGGTGAGGATCGCCATGAGCACGGCGACCCGCGCCTTGAGCGAGCGCTTCTTGGGATCGCCCGCGCTCGCGGCCGCGTCCCCCTTCGGGGCCTCGCCCTTCGCCGCCTCGCCGTTGGGCGCGCGCAGCGCACCAGGGTTGATCGACTCTCTCGCCCCCATCGAACACCTCATGCGGCGCGCGGGATGCCCTTCGCCGGGGCCGCGCGCCTTCCGTGATCTCTCTACGGCAGGTGCCCGACCGAGCATGAGCGGCGCGCTACAACGTCTCGTAGAGCCGCGCGAACATCGCCTCGCGGAGCGCCGTTCGCGCCGCCTCGTCGAGCAGCGGCCCCATCGCGTCCCGCACCGCGTCGCGCGCGGCGACCGTCACCCGCGCGCGCCCCTGGTCGGTGTACCGCCAGTCGCGCCCGACCCGATCGCGCAGACCGCGCAGCGACCGCAGCGCCGCCTTGAGCCCGTCGCGCGCCACCGCCCCCCCAGCCTCCTCGCCCAGCGCGCCGAGAAGCACGTCGTAGTGCGCGAGCTCCTCGCGCGTCAGCCCCTCGGCCTCGGCGCGGTCGAGCAGCGCCCGGAGCGCGTCGGCCGAGCCCGACAGCGCCGCCACCAGGGCCCCCAGGTCGCGCGCCCCGGCCGCGTACTCGTCGATCGCCTCCTGCACCCTGCGCTGCAACCCCAGCAGCGTCGGGTTCTGCTGCGCCTGCTCGCGCGTCCATCGGAGCACCGCTTCGCCCACGGCGGCCACCTGCGCGCCGCTCGGCCCCTCGGCCCCCTCACCTCGCTTCTGCGCGGCGGCGAGGGCCGCGCGCGCGGCTTCCAGGGCGACCATGTCGACGGCCCCCAGGTCGAGGCGCTCGACCGAGAGCGCCGGGCGGTCGGCGTCGGCTTCGAGCACCTCGTCGAGCACCTCGTCGAGCTTCGTGAGCACGCGCGTGAGGTCGCGCGGCGCGTCGAGCTCGGCCAGCGCGGCCGAGAGCTTGCGCAGCGCCCGCCAGTCGTCGGTGTGCTCCGCGCGCCGGGGATCGTCGCCGAGCGCCCGGTACTGCCGCTCGATGAACGCCACCCTCGCGCGAAACCCCCGTCGCTGTACCGGGGCGGCGGCGAAGAGCTCGACGGCCTCCTTCACGGCCGCGAGCCGCCGGTCGCGGTCGTCGCCGTAGAGGTCGTCGAGGGAGACGCCGAGCGACTGGCAGATCGCGCGAGCCTCGCCCACGGCCTGCGCGAGCCGGGCGACCTCGATGGCCTTGTCGGCCACGGGGCGGTCCACCGCCGCGCGGTCGGCGTGCTCGCGCTCGTAGTCCATGAAGGCGCGCTCGAGGTTCCGAAGCACCCCCACGTAGTCCATCACCAGCCCGAAGTCCTTGCCGGGAAAGACCCGGTTGGCCCGCGCGATGGTCTGCATCAGCGTGTGGTTCGCCATCGGGCGGTCGAGGTACACGATGCCGCACGGCGGCGCGTCGAAGCCCGTGATCCACATGGAGCACACGAACACCAGCCGCAGCGGGTCGTCGGCCTTCTTGAAGCGCTCCGCCAGCTCGTCGGAGTCGCCCGAGAGCGCGCGCTCCACCCAGGCTTTCGTCGCCGGCGCGGCTCCCTCCGTGGCTTCGAGGCGCTGCTCCTCGGCGGCGGCCTCGGCCACCTCGGGGTCGCCGCGGTACGCCTCGCCCACGCCCGTCGCCATCTGCCGCTGCGCCTCGGCCATGCGCTCGGCGTACGCCACCACGCCCTTCGAGTGATACCGGAGCTGCTTCGCCAGCGCCTCGGCGTCGCCCTGCGTGCGCGAGACCACCACGGCCCACTCGAGCGCGTCGAGCTCGGCGAGGCGCTGCTCCACCACGGCCCGCGACGTGTCGTAGGGCTCCATCTGCTCGATGCGCGCGGCGAGCTCCTGGCGGCGCAGCGCGAGCACCTTCTCGACCCGCTGCGCGAGGCGGAGCGTCGTGGGGCGGTCGACGCACACGGCCAGGGCCTTCATCGGCGGCGCGAAGCCCAGCAGGTGGTCGACCAGGTGCGTCGCCACCTTGTCGAGCCGCGACGAGCGCGTGAGCAGCACGTAGAAGCGCGAGAAGTGCTTCTCCACGCCCTCGCGCTCCTCGTCCGAGAGGCCCGACTCGGCGGCGACGCGGTCCATGGCCTCGTCGAGGTCCTTCTCGCCGAGCTGCACGTCGGGGATCGTGGCCTCGTAGTAGAGCGGCACCGTGGCGCCGTCTTCGATGGCGTGAAAGAAGGGGTAGCGCGACACGTACTCGCCGAACTTCGCGCGCGTGGTCGTGTCGGCGGCGAGCAGCGGCGTGCCCGTGAAGGCCATGAAGCCCGCGGCGGGGAGCGCGTCGCGCATGTTCGTGGCGAAGCCCGCGTACTGGCTGCGGTGCGCCTCGTCGGCGAGCACGATCACCCGCGGGCGCCTCGTCACGGGGGGGTGCTTCTTCTTGTCGTCGTCGAGGCGAAACTTGTGAATGAGCGTGAAGACCACGCGCTCGTTGGCCTCGAGCAGCTTGCGGAGGTCCTTCGCGCTCCGCGCCTGGAGGCCCTTCTTCTTCTCGCTCACGCCCGTGGCGACGAAGTTCTTGTAGATCTGGTCGTCGAGCTCGTCGCGGTCGGTCACCACCACGAACGACCAGTCGCCGGGCACCTTGCGCTGCACCTTCCGCACGAGGAAGGCCATCGAGTAGCTCTTGCCCGAGCCCTGCGTGTGCCAGAAGACCCCGAGCCTGCGCGCGTCGGCGAGGGCCTTCTCGTCGCCGCCCGCGTCGAGGAGCGCGCCGTACTCCGCGACGCGCTTCACCGCGGCGTTCACCCCGAGGCGCTGGTGGTTCTGCGCCAGCAGCTTGCGCAGCCCCCCGTCGCCCTGCTCGTAGAGCACGAAGTTCTCCACGAGGTCGAGCAGCGCCGCGGGCGTGAACACCGCCCGAAGGGACGTCTCGACGTCGGCGTTGCGGGGGTCGTCTTCGTGCAGCCGGGTGTAGCGCGCGAAGTGCTCGAGCACGGCGCCAGTGAGCGTGCC
>JBDHVF010000861.1:0-3838 GCA_039809605.1 Polyangiales bacterium
GATGGACGCCGACGTCGCGCCGATGGACGCCGACGTCGCGCCGATGGACGCCGACGTCGCGCCGATGGACGCCGACGTCGCGCCGATGGACGCCGACGCCGGCCCGACGGGCTGCGCTTCGAACGCAGACTGCGCGTCGAGCGCGACGGGGCGCGTGTGCGACGTCGACACGGGCGCGTGCGTCGAGTGCCTGCCCGCGACGGACACCTGCCCCGCGGGCCGCTACTGCGAGGCCACGAGCCGCACGTGCGCCGCGGGCTGCCGCGACGACGACGCGTGCGCGACGGCCGCGGGCGACGCGGGCGCGACGCGACGCGGGCGCTGCGACCGCTCGTCGCGCGCCTGCGTCGAGTGCGTGACCGACGAGCACTGCCCCTCGGGCACGCTCTGCGTGGGCAACACCTGCGTCACGGGCTGCACCGCGTCGCGCCCCTGCCCCACGGGCCAGACCTGCTGCGGCGGCGCGTGCGTCGACCCGCTCTCGAACACCGCCCACTGCGGCGCGTGCGACCGCGCGTGCGCGACGCCCAACGCGACGGCGGCGTGCTCCAACGGCAACTGCGACGTGGGCGCGTGCGCCGCGCCCTTCGGCAACTGCGACGGCCTCGCCGCCAACGGCTGCGAGACCAACCTCCTGACCAGCGCCGCGCACTGCGGCGCGTGCGGGACGGCGTGTCCGGCGCGCGCCCACGCCGCGAGCGCGTGCGTCGCGGGCGCCTGCGGCTTCACCTGCGACGCGGGCTTCGCCGACTGCGACATGAACCCGGCCAACGGCTGCGAGACCGACCTCACGAGCGACCCCGCGCGCTGCGGCGCGTGCGCGACGGCGTGCGACCCGCCGAACGCCACGCCCGCGTGCGCCATGGGGCGCTGCGCCGTGGGCGCGTGCGCGCCGGGCTTCGGCGACTGCGACGGCAACCCGACCAACGGCTGCGAGACCGACACGTCGAGCGCGACCGCGCACTGCGGGCGCTGCGGGGGCGCGTGCGCCGCGCGGCCCGGGGCCTTCCCCGGCTGCCTCGGCGGGCGCTGCGTCACGTCGTGCGTGATGGGCTTTCAAGACTGCGACGGCGACGACGCCAACGGCTGCGAGGTCGACATCCGCGCCGACGCGCGCAACTGCGGCGCCTGCGGCCGTGCGTGCGACCCGGCCCACGCGACGGGCGCGTGCTCCGCGGGCCGCTGCGCGATCACGGCCTGCGAGTCGGGCTGGGCCGACTGCGACATGAACCCCGCCAACGGCTGCGAGGTGAACCTCGCGAGCGACGTGGCCCACTGCGGTCGCTGCGACGTGACCTGCACCGCCGCGGGCGGAACGCCGTCTTGCTCCATGGGCCGCTGCGGCGTCTCGACCTGCGTCGCGGGGCGCGGCAACTGCGACGGCGACGACGCCAACGGCTGCGAGACCGACACCGCGAGCGACGCGCGCAACTGCGGCTCGTGCGGCGGCGCCTGCGACCTCTCGCACGCCACCGCGGGGTGCGCCTCGGGGCGCTGCACCGTGGCCTCGTGCGCGGCGGGCTTCGGCGACTGCGACGGCGACCCCGCCGACGGCTGCGAGACGAGCCTCGACGTGACGGCCTCGTCGTGCGGCGCCTGCGGGCGCGCGTGCTCGCTCGCCCACGCCACCCCCGCGTGCGTGAGCGGCCGCTGCGCGGTCGACGCGTGCGACGCGGGCTTCGCCGACTGCGACGCGAGCCCCGCCGACGGCTGCGAGGTCAGCACGGCGAGCGACGCGGCCCACTGCGGCGCGTGCGGCAACCGCTGCTCGCTCGCCCACGCCACCCCTGCGTGCGCCTCGGGCCGCTGCGTGATCGGGGCGTGCGACGCGGGCTTCGCCGACTGCAACGGCAACCCCGCCGACGGCTGCGAGGTCGACACGCGCGCCGACACGCGCCACTGCGGGGCGTGCGGGCGCGCGTGCTCGCTCGCCAACGCGAGCGCCGTCGCGTGCGCGGCGGGCGCGTGCCAGGTGGCGGCCTGCGCGGCGGGCTTCGCCAACTGCAACGGCTCGCACGCCGACGGGTGCGAGGTGAACACGACCAACAACGCTTCGAACTGCGGCGCGTGCGGCGTGACGTGCCCGTCGGGCGCGTGCCGCGACGGCGCGTGCGTGACCTACGGCGGCGCGTTCGAAACGTCGGACCCGTCGTGCGGCGCGTGCCACGACGGCAACCCCGCGGCGGGCGGCGGGTGCGCGTGCCCGGGCGGCTTCGGCGCCTCGACGAGCATGCGCGTCATCAACGACTGCGCGGGCCGCGGCACGCAGCACGGCGGCACCGTCACGATGTGCGGCGCCCCCGCGGCGGGCGACTGGGGCGGGGCGTTTCAGCAGGACGACGCCGTCTCGTGCGGCCTCGGGTGCCGCGCGGCCAACCCCTACACGGGCGGGTGCTCGTGCCCGGCGGGCACCACGGGGGTGAGCTTCCGCACGCTCACCGACACGCCCCGGTGCGGCGGGCTCATCGGGTCGCACATCACCGTCTGCGTGCGCCCGGGCGCGCCAAGGCCCACCTTCGGCGGGGCGTTTCAGATCGACGACGCGGTGCCCGGCGGCGTCGGGTGCCGCGCGGCCAACCCCCTCACCGGCGCGTGCTCGTGCGCGCCCGGCACGTCTCCGTCGGCGCTGCGCGTCGAGGTCGACTCGTCGTCGGGCTTCATCGGCTCGGCGATCTACGCGTGCCTGCGCTGACGTTCGGCGAGGCGACGCCCACCACACCGCCTTGACTTTGCGAACGACCGTTCTATTTTCTGGGGCATGGGCAAGGGCGACGAGACCCGCAGCGGCATCCTGGGCGCGGCGCTCTCGCTGGCGAGCGAGGCGGGCGTCGGGGGGCTGAGCATCGGGGCGCTGGCCGAGCGGGTGGGCATGTCGAAGAGCGGGCTCTTCGCCCACTTCGGTTCGAAGGAGGAGCTCCAGGTGGCGGTGCTCGACGAGGCCGCGCGGCGCTTCGTGGAGCTCGTCGTCGCCCCGGCCTTGAAGGAGCGCCGCGGCGAGCCCCGCGTGCGCGCCCTCTTCGAACGCTGGATGCTCTGGTCGAAGCAGGACTTTCAGCCCGGAGGCTGCGTATTTCTCGCGGCGAGCGTGGAGCTCGACGACCGCCCCGGCCTCGCCCGCGACCGCCTCGTGGCCACGCAGCGCGACTGGCTCTCGACCCTCGCCACGGCGGCCCGCATCGCCGTCGAGGAGGGCCACTTTCGCGCCGACCTCGACGTCGACCAGTTCGCCTTCGAGCTCTACGCCATCGCGCAGGGCTACCACCAGCACACCCGCCTGCTGCGCGACCCCAAGGCCGCGCGCCGCGCCCGCGCCGCGTTCGACCGCCTCGTCGCCGACGCCCACGCCCGCAAGCACTGAGCCCGCAACACCGATGGAGGACCGCCATGACCGCCACGACCCCGCGCCCCATGAATAGCACGACCGTTCGTTCGACCGAGTTCCCCGTCGAGGCTGTGGTCTCGATGGCGGGGCGGCTGGCGCCCGACCTCACGGGGCGCTGGGCCGAGCAGCGCTTCCTCACGCCGCGGCGGCCCGCGCGGCCCGCGTGGGAGCGCGAGGTGCTGCGCGGCGCGCGGCGCTCGACGGTGGAGGTCTCGGAGGGCGAGCTGCCCGTGTGGACGTGGGGCGACGGCCCCGCGGTGGTGCTCTGCCACGGCTGGGAGGGCCGCGGCAGCCAGCTCGGCGCGCTCGTCGAGCCGCTCGTGGACGAGGGCCTCTCGGTGGTGGCCTTCGACGGCCCCGCGCACGGCGACGCGCCGGGCCGCACGGCGTCGATCGTGGACCTCGCGCGCGCCCTCTCGGCGGTGTGCGCGCGCGCGGGCGACGTGACCGCGGTGG
>JBDHVF010000862.1:0-3836 GCA_039809605.1 Polyangiales bacterium
TTCTCATAACGAACGGTCTACGACCGAGGCGCGACCGTCATCAAGCGCCTCTTGCGCGAGGGCACGACCCCCGCGGCTTCGAACGCCCGCTTGTAGTCGGCGAAGCGCCCTCCCGACCTCACGGCGTCGTGCACGGCGCGGCCGGCGCGCTCGCCGCCCTGCGCGAGCACCCACTCGACCCAGGCCCAGCGCGCGCTCGTGGGGCGCACGTCGGCCCTGCCCCGCAGGCCCTTGCGAAGGCGCTCGAGGAAGCCCTCGACCACCTCGACGCCGGCGAAGGGTTGCTGGTCGAGGGGTGTGTTTCGCTTCGACACGAAGGGGGCGATCCCGAGCGCCACGGGGTTGATCTCGCTGAGGCCCGAGACGAAGCGCACGCACTCGTCGATGTCGTCGTCGGTCTCTCCGGGCAGGCCCACCATGAGGTAGAGCTTCAGGGTCTTCATCCCGTGGGCGCGCGCGAACTCGGCGGCCCTCACGAGGTGCTTCTCCTTCGCGTGGCGCTCGAGCATGGCGCGCATGCGCTCGCTGGTGCCGTCCATGGCGGTGGTGAGCGTGCGGTAGCCGCCGCGCTTGAGGGCCGCGACGAAGCGGTCGCTCAGGCGGTCGGGGCGCAGCGACGAGAGGCCCACGCCCATGCCCCGGTCGGCCAGGTCGTTCACGATGTCGACGATGCGGGGGTGGTCGCTCACGGCCGCGCCCACGAGGCCGACCTTGCGCGCGCCCTCGGGGATGCGCGCGAAGATCTTCTCGACGGGCGCGAGGCGCATGCCGCCGTTGGTGCTCCTGCGCATCACGCAGTAGGTGCAGCGCCGCGAGCAGCCCCGCTCGGCCTCGACGAGGAACATGTCGGCGAGCTCCGTGTCGGGCGTGATGACCTGCGCGTACGCGGGGAGCTTCGACTCGACGTCGACCGCGGCCACCTTCGGCAGGGTCTCTCCGTGCAGCGCGGGCACCCACACGTGGGGGATGTCGGCGAGGGCCCTCAGCCTCGCGTGGTGGTCGCGCTCGGCGAGCAGCGTGTCGATCACCTTGTGCACGACCTCTTCGGCCTCGCCGATGACCACGGCGTCGGCGAAGGCGCAGAGGGGCGTCGGGTTCGAGAAGGTGAGCGGGCCGCCCATGAGCACGAAGGGGTGGCGGCCCGGCGCGCGCTCGTCTCGCAGTGACGGAACGCCCGCGAGCTCGAGGGTCTCGATGAGGCCCCCGAGCTCGTTCTCGTACGCGACCGAGAGGGCCACGAGGGGAAAGTCTCCGATGGGCCGCGACGACTCGTAGGTGAGCACGCCCTCTCTCGCGCGCTTCGCGGCGTCGAGGTCGTCGGGCGCGAAGGCCCGCTCGGCCACGGTGTCGGGCCGCGCGTTGAGCTCGCGGTAGATCGTCTGGAAGCCGAGCGACGACATCCCCACGGCGTAGGGCGACGGGTAGACGAGCGCGATGCGCGCGGGCGCGTCTTTGAAGATCGTCCCACGCTCGCGGGAAAGCCTGTGCTGGATGGTGTCTCGGAGGGTGGCCAAGGGCCGTGGAGTATCGTGTCGAGGGGTGCGCCGCGCAACCCGCCGCGGGGAGTGGCGCCGCGGGTCAGTGGCCGAAGGTCTGGACGGCGCGGGCCCACGTCCACGCGAGGCCGAGGGTGAGGTCGTGGGCGACGCCGACCTCGTTGCCGCGCGCGAGGCGGCCGAAGAGGTCGTACGTGAGGGTGAGCGAGAGGGCGCTCACGATGGGCACCGCGAGGCGGGAGCTCAGACGGAGCTGGCCGTCGCGGGCGTTGTTGCCGTTGGCGGCGTCGCTGAAGGCCTGGCGCACGGCGAGCTCGGTCTCGCCCTGCCACGTGATCGCGCGCCCGCGGAACGAGACGATCTCGTAGGGCGAGAGGGTCACGCGCGCGAGGAGCACGTACGTGGGGTCGGTGTTGGGGGCGAGCACCTCCTTCCAGTCCATACCGGCGCCGAGGCGCGCGATCAGGTGGTCGTTGAAGGTGAAGGTCGCGCCGACGGTGGGGCGGAGCTGAAAGTGGTGAAAGTCCTGGTCGGAGCCGTCGAGCACCGTCTTGGTGCGCGGGTAGCGGTCGGCCTCGGTCTCGGCGTAGAGCTCGAGGTCGGGCGTGGGCACGTACCAGCGCTCGGCGCGGTTGAAGCCCGTGTACGTGAAGTTCGAGCGCAGGGTGATGAGGTCGAGGTTCTCGTCGAAGTCACCGCCGCCCACGCTCGCGCGGCCGTAGCGGGCGCGGAAGGCGTTGCGCCAGTTCCAGTCGGGGTGGTCGGCGTTGGCGAAGAGCTGCACGTCGCCGCGCAGGGCCATGGTGTCGGTGCGCGTGAGCTGCGCGTCGGTGTAGGCGATCGTCGAGGTGCCGGGGATCACTCCCCCCGCGGGGTTGGCCACCGACACGAGGTTGAACCCGAAGTCCACCGAGGCGTTGAAGGTCCAGCGCGTGCGGCGCGCGGGGTCCACGGGGATCTGGGTGATGTCCCCCTCGTGGGGGCGGTTGAGCCACGCTTCGAAGAAGTCCCTCGGGCCCTGGGTGCCGTGGGCCGAGAGCTCGACGGTCTGGTCGTCGCCGCCGAGGCCGCCCTCGCCGCCGTCGGCGATGAAGCGCGTGGTGACGACCGAGTACCAGCTGTTGGCCTCGACGTCGCGGCCGTTGATCTTCACGTTGCCGTTGGTGACCGTGACGCCCCGGAGCTCGAAGCGCGACGCGCGCGACGAGGTGGCGAGGCTCTTGAGCACCGAGCCCTTCACGCGGCCCACGAAGAGCTGGTCGTCGAAGGGCAGAATGGCCGCGAGCTGCAGCGCCGTGATCGACCCCGTGAGCGGGAAGAGCTCGCGCCCCTGCACCGCCCCGCGGTTGAGGATCGCGACCTCGCTCTCGGTCTCGTCGCGCAGCACGTTGAGAAAGAACGTGATGAACGCGTCGCGGTCGAGGGGGGCCGCGAGGCGCGCCCCCGTGAGGGCGCGGTTCTGCGTCTGGCAGAGCCACTCGCGGGTGCCCGCGGCGAGCGTCGTGGCGGCCTCGGGGGCGGCGCCCTCGCGGGCCTCGCGCACGAGCCTCGGGCCGTTGAGCTCCACGGCCACGGCGCGGCCGGGGCGCGTCGCGACGACGGCCACGCCGCTGCGCGCCGCCTCGAGCGAGCTGAAGTTGGTGCTCACGTCGTTGATGAGCATCACGTCGGGGCGCGCCCCTTCGGGCAGCTCGGTGGCGAGGCGCAGGGCGTCCTCCTGGCTCTCGGGCCACTCGGGGTCGTACGCGGCCACGACCCAGCGCGCGCCATGCTCGCGGGCCGCGCGCGTGGCGCGGGCGAGGGCCTCCTTGGGGTCTTGCAGGGTCACGCCCGCCGCCCGGTCGCTCGCGACGAAGCGCAGCGCCGCCGGGGCCACCGCGGCGACGAAGGCCACGCGCCCCTGCGGCGTGTCGACGATGGGGACCTCGTCTCCGCTGTCGACCACCGCGTCGCAGAGCGCGCTCGCGGCGGGCGCGCACGCGAGGTTGGTGAGCACGTAGGGGATGTTCCTCGCGCGCAGCGCGCCCGCGGCGGCGAGCAGGGTGTCGCGCGGGGCCGCGAGGTCGCGGTGCCCGAGGGCCATCGCGCGCAGCCCCATGGCCGCCGCCGCGCCCGCCACCCCCGCCGCGTCGTGCTGCACGGCGAAGCGCGCCGCCGCCGACGCCCCGAGAAAGTCACCCGCGTCGAGCGCCAGCGCGTCGGGCTCGCCCGCGAAGTCTCGCGCGAGGGTCACCACCTGCGGCGCGGCCGCGCCGTCTCCGCAGATCATCGTGGCGAACTGACCGTTGAGGCCCGAAGACGCCGCGAGCCGCAGCACGGCTGCCTGGGGCTGCGCGGTCA
>JBDHVF010000863.1:0-3834 GCA_039809605.1 Polyangiales bacterium
GCCACGCGCGGGTGATCGCGTTCGGCCACGCGGCGTTCGAGCACCTCGTCTCGGCGCACCCGACCGTGCGCGCGATGGCCGTCACGCTGCCGATGGGCGCGCTCGCGGGCGACGGCCCGGCGCTCGTCGCGGCGGCCGACGGCGCGCTCGCCGCGCGGCTCGAAGACCCGCGCTTCATGGCCCTGCCGCGCGAAGACCCGGCCGTGCCCATGGCCGGCGCGCTCTGGGCGGTGTGATCAGGGCTCGCGCTGGTTGAACGCGCGGCGGCGCTGCGCGAACGACACGAGCGCCGCCTCGACGCGGCCGTTCACGCTGTCGGGCGGAAAGCGCCCCCCGTTGTCGCGCTCGCCCGCGGCGAGGCCCGTGAGCACCTCGATGCCCTCGTCGACGCTCTCGACGGCCCACACGCGGAAGCGCCCCTCCCTCACCGCGTGCACCACGTCGTCGCGGAGCATCAGGTCGTCGGCGTTGGCGCGCGGGATCACCACCCCCTGCTCGCCCGTGAGCCCCATGGTGACGCACACGTCGAAGAAGCCCTCGATCTTCTCGTTGACGCCGCCCACGGCCTGCACGCGGCCGTGCTGGTCGATGGCGCCCGTGACCGCCACGCTCTGGCGCACGGGCACCCCGGCCAGCGACGAGAGCAGCGCGTAGGCCTCGGCCGACGAGGCGCTGTCGCCGTCGACGCCCACGTAGCTCTGCTCGAACACCACCGTGCTGTGCAGCGAGAGCGGCAGCTCGCGCGCGTAGCGCCCGCCGAGCCAGCCCGAGAGGATCAGGAGCCCCTTGGTGTGGATGGCCCCGCCCAGGTCGGTCTCGCGCTCGACGTCGAGCACCTCGCCCGCGCCCAGGCGCACTCGGGCCGTCACGCGGTTGGGGTGCGCGAAGGCGAAGCGCCCGAGGTCGATCACCGCGAGGGCGTTGACCTGCCCGACGCGCGCGCCCGCCACCTCGACGCGCAGCACGCCGCGGCGGATCTCGTCGAGCACCACCTCGCGCAGCCGGTCGAGGCGGTGCACGCGGGCCTCGTGCGCGGCCACCACGTCGTCCTCGGTCACCACGGGGCGGCCGAGCTCGGCGGCGCGGTGGTCCGACTCGCGCAGGAGGTCGGCGAGCTCTTCGAAGCGGGTCGAGAGCTTCAGGGCGTGGCCCGCGATGCGGGCGGCGCGGTCGACCACCCGGCCCACGGCGCCGCGCGCGAAGGGCCGCAGCGACTCGCGCCGCGCGAAGGTCGCCACCCAGCGCGCCAGGGCGAGCTCGTTCTCGGGCGAGCGCGGCATCTCGTCTTCGAAGTCGACGGCGACCTTGAAGAGCTCGCTGAACTCGGGGTCGTTCTCCTCGAGCTCGTAGTACATCCAGCGCTCGCCCACGAGCGCCACCTTCACGTCGAGGGCGATGGGCTCGGGCTCGAGCGAGCGCGTGCTCGCCATGGTGAGCATGCGCTCGAGCGTCTCGACGCGCACCTCGCCCGAGCGCAGGGCGCGCTTGAGGCCCTCCCACGCGCCGGGGTGCGACAAGAGCCGGTCGACGTCGAGCACGAGGTAGCCGCCGTTGGCCCGGTGCAGCGCCCCGGCCTTCACGAGCCTGAAGTCGGTCACCAGCGCGCCCATGCGGGCCACGTGCTCGACGCGCCCCACGAGGTTGCCGTAGGTGGGCAGGTCTTCGTAGACCACGGGCGCGCCCACGGTGCCCCCGCGGTCGACGAGCACGTTCACCTGGTAGCGCCGCCGCGCGGGCGCGCCGGGCCGCTCGTCGCCCTGCGCGACGAGGGGCATCTGCTCGTCGTCGTCGGCCGACTCCTCGCCCTCCTCCTCCTCCTCGTCGGGGGCGAAGACCCAGATGTTCTCGGGCACGTCGCGCTCGATCGCCTCGAGGTGCGCGAGCACGTCGGGCAGCGACGACCAGCGGGCCTTGAGCCGCTCCATGCGCGAGGCCACCAGCGCGGCGGTCATGGCCCGGTCGAGCGCGTCGACCCGCTCGCCCGTCTCGCGCTGCAGGGCCTCGACGCGCGAGAGCATGCCCGCGAGGGGCTCCTGCATCGCCTCGACGCCGGCCTCGTAGCGCTCCTGCTCCTCGTCGCCGATGTTCTCGAGCTCGGCGAGCGGCAGCGACTCGCCTTCGCGCAGCAGCGTGAACGCGTACCCGCCGTTCGCGCGCAGGAGCGCGATGCCGTGCTCGGCCGCGCGCGCCTCGATCTCCTCGACGAGCTTCTTCTCCCCCTGGTCGAACACCTTCTCGATCGCCACGCGGCGCGTGCGGTACTCGTCCCCGCGGAACATCGCGGGCACGGCCGTGGTGAGCTCCTCGATGAGCCGGTCGACGTCCTTGCGGAAGGCGTTGCCGTCGCCCGGCGGCAGGCGCAGGGCGCGCGGCCGGTGCCACTGTTCGAAGTCCTGCACGTAGCACCAGTCGGGCGGCGTGGGCTCGGTGCGCGCGCGGCGCTCGATGGCCTCGAAGACCGTCGAGTGCTTGCCCGTGCCCGCCGCGCCCAGCGCGAAGAGGTTGTACCCCTTGCGCCGGATGCCCAGCCCGAAGCGCAGCGCCTCGGCCGCCCTCCCCTGCCCCGCCATCTCGGCGAGGGGCGCGAGGTCCTCGGTGGTCTCGAAGGTCCACCGCTCCGTCGCGGCGCGGCGGCAGACGTCCTCGGGGTGCAGCTCCCGTGCAGGCATACGCGCAGACACCTAGTACAACCGCCCGAAGGTCTCCATAGGCTTCGTCACGGCGCGACGCAGGGGCCCACGGCCACCCGGTGAAACGCCACGCCGCGCCCCGAGACCGTGGCCACGCCCACCCCGTCGGCCCCCGCGGCGACCGTGGGGGTGCCCGCGCGGCCGTCGGCGTCCTGGAGCTCGACGCGGCCCCGCTGAAAGGCGCCCGACGCGTCGACGGTGCGCACCCACACGCGCGAGAAGCCCTCGCGCTCGACCCGCATCGCCACGGCGAAGACGCCGTCGGCCACGCGCGCGATGGCGGGCTCGGCCGCCGACGGCGCGCCCTCGGAGACCCTCACGTCGGGCCCGAGCGCGTTGCCCCGCGCGCTCACGTTGCGAAAGAACACCTGCGTCGAGCCCTCGCGCAGCTCGCTCCACACGACCCCGAGCGAGGCGCCGCCCCACGCGGCGTCGTAGCGCGAGGCCGCGTCGACGCCGCCGATGCGGTCGGGCGAGGCGTGGCGCAGCGAGCCCACGGGGAGGCCGTGCTCGCCGAGGCGCGCGAAGTCCACGGCCTGCACCTCGTCGCGCGCGCTGAGGCAGGTGAACACCCACTGCGTCGAGGCCCACGTGACCCTCGGCGAGGCGAGCGTCGCGGTCGTGTCGAGCAGGCGCACGGCCATGCTCCGCGGCGCGTCCCAGCGGTCGAGGAGCTGCCCGTAGAGCACGTGCCGCCGCCCGCGCTCCTCGCGTGTGATCCACGCGAGCGCGAAGCCCTGCGCCCCGGCGGCGATGGCGGGCTCGGCGTCGTCGCGCGCGCCGCGGGTCATCCTCCACGGCGCGCCCACCGCGTTGCCCCGCGCGTCGACGCGGGCTTGATAGATGTCTCCCCGCGCGTCGCCGAAGCCGCCTTCGAAGAGCACCGACCAGCTCGCGCCGTTCCAGAGCACCGCGGGCGCGCCGGGGGTGAAGCCGCGCTCGGTCACGCGCGAGGCGACGCCGAGGCGCCCGCCCGAGGGCGAGGCCCGCACGAAGCCCACCGACGCGCCGTCGCCGTCGGCCTGCCGCCACGCCACGCCGAAGTGGGTGCCGTTCCACGCCACCGCGGCGCCCGCGCGGCCGGGGCCCACCGAGAGGTCCTCGGCGGCCGTGGCGCGCAGCGCGCAGAGCCGCGCGGGCACGG
>JBDHVF010000864.1:0-3834 GCA_039809605.1 Polyangiales bacterium
CCCCCGCCGATGTCGCTCCCGACGTCGCCGTCGACGCTCCTCCGTCGCGCTGCGCGATGCTCCCCGGCCCCGCGTCGTGGGCGATCGAGAACCCGCTGCCGATCGACCTGCCCTTCACGCGCGTGTTCGCGGTCGCGCCCGGCGACGTGTACGCGGCGAGCTCCACGCCCGGCGCCTCGCGCCACTGGACGCCCGCGGGCTTCGAAGCGACCGGGTCGGGCCGCAGCGTGTGGGCCGCGTCGGCGACCGAGGTCTTCTTCGCAGGCGCCGACGGCGTGGCCCGCGGCGCCGGGACGATGTTCACCAACACCCCGCTCGGCGGCGCGCTGCTCGACATCTCGGGCAGCGGCGCCTCCAACGTCGTCGCGGTCGGCGCCGGGGGGCAGATCCAGCGGTGGAACGGCACCGCGTGGGCGCCGCAGGCGAGCGGCGTGACCAACGAGCTGCCCGCGGTGTGGGTGCGCTCGGCCGACGACGCGTGGGCGGCGGTGCGGGCCGTGGGCGGCATGAGCGCCCCCGCGGTGCTGCGCTGGAACGGCACCGCGTGGAGCCCGGTCTCGCGCGCGACCTTCGCGGGCCTCGGTGACTTCTCGACCGTGACGTCCATCTGGGGGTCGGGGCCCGACGACGTGTACTTCTGCGCGACCTCGAGCCCGGTGATCCACTGGGACGGCATGGCCTACACCCGCGTGCTCACGGCCGACGTGCCCGACGGGTGCACGGGCGTCGGGGGCTCGTCGGCCACCGACGTGTGGTTCGCGTCGCGCTCGACCACCAACGGGCCGGTGCACCGCTACGACGGCCACGCGGTCACGCACCCGTGGCCCACGGGGCCGCTGCAGATCTCGACCGTGCACGTCGCGTCGCCCACGCTCGCGGCCTTCGGCGGCGAGGGGGGAATGCTCGCGACGTGGGACGGCATGACCTTCACGGTGCGCTCCTCGGGCTACCGCGACAACGTCGAGCGGGTGTGGGTCGCCCCCACGGGCGAGGCGTACGCACAGGGCCCCGCGGGCATCTACTTCGGCGACTGCGGGACGTGGACGCAGGCGCCGGGCGTGCCGGGCTCGCACGGGGACGTCTCGGGCGTGTCGGCGACGCAGGTGTGGTTCGGCGCGGTGGGCGGCGTGCGGCGGGTGAACGGCACGCGCTTCGTGGTGGGGCCGCTCGAGCCCTACGGCATCGGCGCGCCCACGGACATCACCTACGCGGTGTGGGCGGCGTCGGCCACGAGCGTGTACGCCACGGGTCAGACGCGCCCCGCGACGGGCTCGCCCACGGGCTGGGTCCGCCACTGGAACGGCACCTCGTGGCAGGACATCACCCCGCCCGAGTACATGATGTCGGGTCGCACCGGCCCGCGGAGGATCACGGGCTTCGGCGACACCGCCGTCTTCATGGCGAGCACGACCAACGGCTCGGTGCTGCGCTGGGACGGCACGCGCTGGAACACCGAGGCCACGGGCGTGACGTCGTTCGTGCAGGACCTCGTGGCGCTGCCGGGCGGCGAGCTCCTGGCGCTCACGACGAACACCGACCAGAGCCGCCGCAGGAGCGCGTCGGGCACGTGGAGCACGGCGGGCTTCGCCACGGGGCTGCCGACGTTTCAGCGCGCGTACGCCGTGGGCGCGCGCGACGTGTACGCGACGCGCTACTACGACCCGCCCGGCCGCACGAGCACGTACCTCTGGCACTGGGACGGCGCGACGTGGACCGAGCTCTCGATCCACTCGGACTACCTCGACGACGTCGCCGGGGGGTCGCCCTCCGACGTGGTCGCCGTGGGCAACGTCGGCCGCATCTGGCGCTACGGTCGCCGGTAGCCCCTCAGAGCGTTGCGCGGTTCGATCGCGACGCCGGCAGCGAGAGGCCAGCCGCGGCTCCGCAGAGCCGCGGCGCATTCGCGACGCCGTCAGCGAGAGGCCAGCCGCGGCTCCGCAGAGCCGCGGCGCATTCGCGACGCCGTCAGCGAGAAACCAGCCGCGGCGCATTCGCGACGCCGTCAGCGAGCGTGCGACACAGCGCGCGACCCGCGCTGGCAGCGTCGCGGGTGCGCCGCGGCTCTGCGGAGCCGCGGCTGGTCTCTCGCTGCCGGCGCCGCGATCGAACTGCGCTTCGAGCGCGGCTGCATCGGAACGCCATCCCCTACGAACTACGGCCCATGCGCGACGTTGCGAGGGAGCTGGTTGCGCAACTCGTGGGTCTCACCACGTCTCGCCGAGGAGCCACGCGCCCGCGAGCGGCGCGTGCGTCACGAGCACGCACGCGAACGCGCCGTGCTCCCACGCAGCGGCGCGCGCTGCGAGGCGCTCGAGCACCTCGCCGCGCGTGCCGCGGACGATGCCGCCGATCGTCACCACGCCGTCGCTGCGGTACGCGGCGCCCGCGGGCGTCGTGACGCGGGTGACCACCACGGGACCGGTCAGCGCGGCGGCGCCCTCGGGCAGCGCCGCGGGCGGCAGCTCCGTCGCGAAGTGCACCATGCCGTCGTCTTCGACGGTCGCGTCGCGCCACGAGGGGGCGCCGTCGGCCTCGCGGCGCGCGTCCCTCGCGCGGCGAAGGAACCACGCCGCGAGGGCGACGCCCATCAGCGACGTGAGCACGTAGGCCACCGGCGCGTGGACGCCCGCGTCGCGCAGCGCCTCGCCCTCCTTCGCCGACAGCAGGTCGCCCTCGGGCAGGCGCACGAAGACCGTGGGGTGCTGCGCGAGCGTCACGATCAGGAGGCCGCCAGAGGGGTCGCGCGAGAACGACGCGCGCTGGCCGGCGTAGAGCGTGCGGTCGAGCGCGAGGTGGGGCGCGTGGCCGGGCGGCGTCACCGTGAGCTGAATCCGCGTGGTCATCGGCCCCGTGCGGCGCCGCGAGAGCGAGAGGCCCGGCGCGAGGTCGTCGGTGACCTCGGTGGCGGAGGGGTCGGGGCCGCGACGCTGCGCGGCGCGCGGGCGCTGGTCGCAGCGCGGAGGACACGCGCCGCCGAGCGTTTCGAAGACGCCGAGGAGCGTTCGAGAGTCGCCGCCGGCGGTGCGCCGGGAGCGCAGGAGCGAGGGCTCCGCGCGGCCGGGGAAGCGCCAGAGCGCGGCGCCCGCGCCGAGCGCTCCGAGGGCGATTGCCACGAGCGCGGCGTGACGCATGCCGCCTCTCGAGCGCGCGAGGCGCGGCGCGACGGCGCCGTCGAGGCGCCAGCCGAGCCAGGCGACGAGGCTCGCGACGACCGCCTCGAAGCAGAGAAGGCCCACGACCAGGGCCGCGAGGTCGTACTCATCGGCGCGCACCGTCGCGCGGAGGGCCGCCACCAACGCGAGCGCGAGCGAGAGCGAGGCGACCGTCCACGGCGCGGGGCGCTCGGGGATGACGGCCGCGGGCAGCTCGTCGGGCGGCGCGAAGGCGGCGGTGGCGAGCGCGAGGGCCAGCGCGGGCACGAGCCACGTGCCGTGCACCCCGGCGACGGGCGCGAAGGCGCTCGCGACCCAGGCGACGGTGGCGGTGACGGGCGCCGCGCGGCGCGCGAGCTCGACGCGATCACGAACGTGCATGCGAGACCACTCCCTTCGGTGCGCGCGGAGCATCGCGTGACCGTGCGCACGGACGCAACGCATGTGCGTGGGATTACGGCGGTGGTTCGACGCCGCTGGTACGCGGCTCGTGCGCCGTCCCTCACCCCGCGATTTCGCGGGACGGGGTGGGGGCATAGGCGGCGAAATGGGGCTCGAAACAGCTTGTAGGAAGGCGTCTCGCGCACGCCGGGGTTCGGGGGCGATGCCCCCCTCACCCCGGGCTACCGAAGGTGGTCGCCCCGTGGAGGGGCTCCAGAACGTTGGCGCGCACGGCGCGCTC
>JBDHVF010000865.1:0-3830 GCA_039809605.1 Polyangiales bacterium
GGGGCCGCCGCCGACGCCGAGCGGGCGCGCGCGCAGGCCGAGGGCCAGGCCGCCGCCGCCGACGCGCTCGCGGCCGACCTGCGGCGCCTCGAGCTCGAGGGCCTCGCGAGAGAGAGCGCGCGCCGGGGCGACGTCGCGCGCCTCGTCGGCGAGGTCGCGCGCCTCGAGGGCGAGCAGGTCACGCTGCGCGCGTCGCTCGACCTGCTCGCGAACCAGACGTCGCGGAGGGTGATCCGCGCGCCCGTCACGGGGCGCCTCGGGGCCGTCGTCGAGCTGCGGCCGGGGTCGGTGGTGACGCAGGGCCAGCGCCTCGCGACGGTGGTGCCCGACGGAGAGCTCCGCGTGGTGGGCGAGTTCGCGCCGCCCGCCGCGCTCGGGCGCATCCGCCCGGGCCAGCCCGCGCGCGTGCGCCTCGACGGGTTCCCGTGGGCCCAGTGGGGTACGGTGCCGGCGTACGTGCGCACGGTGGGCTCCGAGGCGCGCGAGGGGTCGGTGCGCGTCGAGCTCGGCATCGCGTCGCCGCGCGCGAGCCGCATCCCGCTCGAGCACGGCCTGCCGGGCAGCGTCGAGGTCGAGGTCGAGCGCGTGGCGCCCGCGGTGCTCGTGCTGCGCGCGGCCGGGCAGCTCGTGACCGGCACCTCGACGCCGCGCGCGAGCGCCGACGCGGGAGCCCCGCCGTGAAGCCCGCGCCGCGCGCGTGGCTCGTGCCCGAGGTCGTGCAGACGTCGGCGATGGACTGCGGCCCCGCGGCGCTCAAGTCTTTGCTCGAAGGCTTCGGCGTCGGGGTGAGCTACGGGCGCCTGCGCGAGGCGTGTCAGACCGACATCGACGGCACGTCGATCGACACGCTCGAAGAGGTCGCCTGCCGCATCGGACTCGACGCCGAGCAGCGCATGGTGTCGGCCGACAGCCTCCTGCTGCCCGAGTCGGGGTCGCTGCCGGGGCTGCTCGTGGTGCGGCTGCCGAGCGGCCTCACGCACTTCGTGGTCGTGTGGCGGGTGCACATGCTCGGCGGGGCGTTCGACGACCGCGGCTGGGTGCAGCTCATGGACCCGGGCCAGGGGCGCCGCTGGGTCTCCATCGAGTCGCTGCGCGACGAGCTCTACTACCACGCGCTGCCGGTGCCCGCGGCGGCGTGGAGGGAGTACGCCGCGAAGCCCGAGTTCGTCGACCCGCTGAGACGTCGCATGCGGCGCGTGGGCGTGCGCGCGCCCGACCGGTGGATCGCCCGAGCGCTCGAAGACCCCGGCTGGCGGAGCATCGCGGTGCTCGACGGCGCCACGCGCATGGTCACGGCCGTCGCGCAGGCGGGGGGGCTCGACGTGGGGCGGCAGACCGAGGCGCTGCTCGGGTCGCTCTACGAGAGCTCGGCCGGGGGCGCGCCCGACGACCGCGGCCTGCCGCGGCGCTTCTGGCCCGTCGAGCCCATGGAGGAGCGCGGCGACGAGGGCGAGGAGCTCGTGCTCCTCAAGGGCTGCGTGGTGCTCTCGGTGCGGGGGCTGCTCGACGACGCGCCCGCGAAGGCCCTTCAAGACGCGCGCGGCGCGGGGCGGGCGCCCTCTCCCGAGGCGACCGGCGCGCTGCCGCCCGAGCTCGCGGCCGCGCTGCTCGAGGAGCAGACGCCGCCGTGGCGTCACTTCGGGCGCCTCCTGCGCGCCGACGGGCTGCTCGCGCCCGCGTCGCTCGCCGCGGCGCTCGCGGTGTCGGCCGTCGCGGCGCTCGCCGAGTCGGTGATCTTCCGCGCGCTCTTCGAGATCGCGCGCATGCTCGGCCACGGGCCGCAGCGGCTCTGGGGCCTCGCGGCGGTGCTCCTGTTCCTGCTCGCGGTGGTGGCGCTCGAGCTGCCGCTCGCGGTGGGGCTGATGCGCGTGGGCCGGCACCTCGAAGGGCGGCTGCGCGTGGCCTTCCTCGAGAAGATCCCGCGCCTCGGCGACCGCTACTTCTCGAGCCGCCCCATGTACGACATGACCGAGCGCAGCCACAGCGTGCAGCAGCTCCGCATGCTGCCGCCGCTGGCGGGGCAGCTCCTGCGCGCGGTGGGGGGGCTCCTGGCGACCACGGTGGGCATCTCGCTCGTGGCGCCGCGCGTGGCCGCACCCGCGGCGCTCGCGGCGCTCGCGTCGATCGCGCTGCCGCTGGTGGTGCAGCGCCCCCTGGCCGAGCTCGACCTGCGCTACCGCTCGCACGCGGGCGCCCTGGGGCGCTTCTACCTCGACGCGCTGCGCGGCCTCACGGCCGTGCGCACGCACGGCGCCGAGCGGGCCGTTCGCCGCGAGCACGAGTCGCTGCTGGTCGAGTGGGCGCGCGCGGCGCGGTCGCTCGTGCGCGCCTCGGTGGGGCTCGAGGGGCTCGAGGCCGTCGCGGGCATGGCGCTCAGCGCGTCGCTGCTGCTCGGGCCCTTCTCCGACGCGGTGCGCTCGGGGAGCGTCCTCCTGCTCGCGTACTGGGCGCTGCAGATCCCGGCGCTGGGCGCCGAGGTGGCGCAGCTCGCGCGGCAGTACCCCGACCACCGCAGCGTGGCGCTGCGCCTGCTCGAGCCCCTCGGCGCGCTCGAAGACCAGAGCGCCGTCGCGGGCGAGGGGGCGTCGTTCGAGGCGCCCGTGGCCCTGTCGTTCGAGGGCGTGACGGTGCGCGCCGGGGGGCACACGGTGCTCGAAGACGTGAGCGTCGAGGTGCCCGCGGCGAGCCACCTCGCGATCGTCGGGAGCAGCGGCGCGGGCAAGTCGAGCCTGGTGGGGCTGCTCCTCGGGTGGCACACGCCCGCGGCGGGGCGCGTGCTCGCAGACGGCGAGGCGCTCGAGGGCGCGCGGCTCGCGGCGATGCGCAGGCACACGGCCTGGGTCGACCCCGACGTGCACCTCTGGAACCGCTCGCTGCTCGACAACCTGCGCTACGGCACGCACCTCGGCGCGGGGGCCGACTTCGGCGACGTGATGCGCCTCGCCGACCTGCGCGGCGTGCTCGAGCGCCTGCCCGACGGCATGCAGACCACGCTCGGCGAGGCCGGCGCGCTCGTGTCGGGCGGCGAGGGCCAGCGCGTGCGCCTCGCGCGGGGGATGCTCCGCGCCGACGCAAGGCTGGTCATCCTCGACGAGCCCTTCCGCGGCCTCGACCGCGAGAAGCGCCGCGAGCTCCTCACGCGCGCGCGCATCCGGTGGAAGGACGCCACCCTGCTCTGCATCACCCACGACGTGCGCGAGACGCTGAGCTTCGCGCGCGTGCTCGTGATCGAGGGGGGGCGGCTGGTCGAGGACGGCGACCCGAAGCTCCTCGCCGAGGACCCGTCGAGCCGCTACCGCGCGCTGCTCGACGCCGAGGACGCCCTGCGCGAGGGCCTCTGGTCGGCCGCGGCGTGGAGGCGGCTGCGCCTCGAGGGCGGGCGTCTGCGCGAGGCGCCGCGCAGGCCCGACGACGACGACCGCGACCCGCTGCGCGACACCGAGCGCCACCCGTCGCAGGGGATGCGGTCGTGACCGACGCGCTCGCCCACGTCGCGTGGCCGCTTCACCGCGCGGGCGAGGCGCTCGAGGCGCTCGCGTCGTGGGCGGGCTTCTCGCCGCGCGAGGTCGAGGTGCCGCCGATGTCCGACGAGCTCGGGGCGCGCGTCGAGCGCGAGGGCGCCGCCGCCGCGAGCGCGTGGATCGAGAGCGCCGCCGCGTGGCTCGGCGTCGAGGCCGAGGCGGTCGACGCGGCGTGGGCCGAGGTGCCGTCGCTCCTGGTGTCGGCGTCGCCCGCGCTGGTGATGCTCCCCGCGGCGCCGGGCGCGCCGCCGCGCTGGGTGCTGCTCGTGGGGCGCGCGGGGGGGCTCGTGCGACCGGGCCGCGTGCGCG
>JBDHVF010000866.1:0-3827 GCA_039809605.1 Polyangiales bacterium
TCCGCCATCGGCGCGACCGAGAGCGCCGCGCCCATCAGACCGACCGTTGCGACTCCACGCATGACCGTTCGCCTCCCGCGCTCTCAGTACGCCGTCGCGCTGCGCAGGGCCGCGCGGTGACGGGCGTTGGCGCCCAGGCCGTACGCGCGCCCGGCCTCGGAGGCGGGCGCCGTGTTGACGAAGTTGTCGTTGTCGCGCTCGAACTGCGCGATCTGCGCGGCGCGCGCGGGCGAAGGGGCCGCCGCCTGGATGCGCTGGAGCTGCGCGAGGTTCTGCTGCGCGATCGACTGCGCCTCGGCCACGCGCCCGTTGCGCCACGCGTCGACGGCGTCGAACTGCCGCGCGGCGATCACGGTCGACTCGGCCTCGCCGAACACGGCCGCGTCGCGCGTCGCGAGGGCCTCGCCCGCGGTCGGCGCCACGCCCAGCGCGAGGGCGCCCGTGTCGACGCGCACGTCGCGGCGCTCGGGCACCGCGTGCCACGACACCTGCGCGGTGAGCGAGCCCGCGGTGGCGGTGGCGGCGGCGGGGGCGTCGACGGCGAGGTCGAGCACGAGGCGACGCTCGTCGCCCGCGAAGAGCGCGCCCACGGGCAGGCGCACGGTGCTGCCCGAGGCCGTGGCCTCGCAGCCGTACGCGCGGGTGAGGCGCCAGCCCGCGGGCAGCGTCACCTCGGCGACGGCGCGCTCGACCGTGGTGCGCGTGGCCTGCTGCAGCTCGCGCGAGAGGAACGCCCGCATCTGCGCGCCGTCGCGCATGAACTCGTAGTTGCCCCGGCCCGCGTCGGCGAGGCGGGCCATGTAGCGCTCGTCGTAGTCGGCCCCCACGCCGAGCGACGAGAGGGTCACGCCCTGGTCGGCGCGGGTGCGCACCTCCTGGGCGATCGACTCGAGGTCGCGGTTCGACCCGTCGCGCCCGTCGGACATGAGCACCACGCGGCGCACGAGGTCCGTGGGCGCCTCGGCGAGCGCCTGGGCGCCGAGCACGAGGCCCGACGGGATGTTGGTGCCGCCCTCGACCTCGATCGTGGGCACGGTCACGTGCATGCGCGAGCGCACGTCGCCCACGCGCGCCAGCGGCTGCACCACGCGGGCCGCGTCGCTGTAGGTCACCAGCGCGATGCGGTCGTCGTCGCGCATGCGGTCGACCACCTCGAGCACCGACTGACGCGCCTGCGCGAGCTTCTCCCCGCTCATCGAGCCCGACACGTCGAGCACCAGCGCCATCGCCACGGGGCGCGACGCGCCGTCGGCCACCGCGCGGTCGTCGGCCGCGAGCCTGAGCTCCGCGTACACCTGGCGCGTCCCGTTCGCCTCGACGCGCCCCTGCGAGAGCGCGAGGCGCCCGTGCGCCCAGGGCCCGCGGAACTCCGCGCGCGGCGCCTGCCCGGGGCCCGTCGCGGTGACCGTCGACGTGACGTGGGCCGAGGGGCCCGTGGGCGCGGCCGCGCCGTGCTGCGGCGCGCGAAGGAGGACGATGCCTCCGGCCGCCAGGGCCACCGCGCCGCCGGCCAGGGCGCGGGCGATCTTGCGTTGCGAGAGAAGGGCGTGGAGCTCGATCATCGGGAGTGCCTCCGTCGTGGTCCTGCTCCGACGGGCCGCGCGCGAGGAGGGTCTAGGGGTGGCGTGACATTTCCGTCGGGGCGTGAACGCCCGACGCCCCCGGCCGCAACCGTGGCGTTGACCCGGCGACCGCCCGCGGTGCATCGTCGCGCACCTTTCCGCAAGGATCATTCCCCGATGAAGCTCTCCCTCGACACCGACACCCGCACGCTCGTGGCCGACGACGGCCACGGCGAGAAGCGCTACGACCTCTACTCCCGCGAGGCCTTCTCGCTCCTCTCGCGCGAGTGGGTGAAGGTCGGCTGGGCGATCAAGTACATCTACTCGTTCTCGTGGATGGGCCGGCCCATCATCCAGCTCCCCGAGGACATGGTGCGCGCGCAGGAGGTCATCTACCGCGTGCGCCCCGACGTGATCGTCGAGACGGGCGTGGCGCACGGCGGCTCGCTGATCTTCTACGCGAGCCTCTTGAAGGCCATGGGCGTCGCGGGCCGCGTGGTGGGCGTCGACATCGAGATCAGGCCCCACAACCGCAAGGCCATCGAGGCCCACGAGCTCTACCCGATGATCACCCTGGTCGAGGGCAGCTCCACGGCGCCCGACGTGGTCGCCCGCGTGCGCTCGGTGATCAAGCCCGGCGAGAAGGTGCTCGTGCTGCTCGACTCGAACCACACGAAGGCCCACGTCGCGGGCGAGCTCGAGGCCTACGCGCCCCTCGTCACGCAGGGCTCGTACGTCGTCGCCACCGACGGCGTGATGCAGTGGCTCGGCGACGTGCCGCGCGCGAAGCCCGAGTGGGCGCACGACAACCCCACGAGCGCCGCCCGCGAGTTCGCCGAGCGGCACCCCGAGTTCGCGCTCGAAGACCCGCCGCCCTTCGTCTTCAACGAAGGCGAGATGACCGAGCAGGTCACCCACTGGCCCGGCGCGTACCTGCGGCGGAGGTGACGTAGCGAGCGCTTCAGTCGGCCGCGGCGGCGTCGATGGCCGCCATGACCTCGGGCGTGAGCTGCGGCACCACGGCGAGCGCGCCGAGGTTCTCGTGCACCTGCGACACGCGGCTCGCGCCGAGGATCACCGTGCTCACGTTCGGGTTCTTGAGGCACCACGCGATGGCGAGCTGCGCCATCGGCACGCCGAGGCCCTCGGCCACCTTCGCGATCTTGCGCGCCTTCTCGATGCCCCTGGGGTCGAGGATCGACGAGCGCAGCCACTCCATGCCCGGCAGCGTCGCGCGCGAGCCCTCGGGCACGCCGTCGTTGTACTTGCCCGAGAGAAGCCCCGAGGCGAGCGGGCTCCAGGTCGTGGTGCCGAGGCCCAGGTCTCTGTAGAGCGGCGCGTACTCGCGCTCGACGCGCTCGCGGTGAAGGACGTGGTACTGCGGCTGCTCCATCACGGGCTTGTGCAGGTGGTTGTCGCGCGCGTACTCCCAGGCCGCGCGGATGTCGTCGGCGCTCCACTCCGAGGTGCCCCAGTAGAGCGCCCTGCCCGAGCGCACGATGTCGTGCATGGCCCAGACGGTCTCTTCGATGGGGGTCTCGGGGTCGGGGCGGTGGCAGAAGACCAGGTCGACGAAGTCGAGCCCGAGGCGGGCGAGCGAGCCGTCGATGGCCTGCATCAGGTACTTGCGGTTGAGCGTGTTCTGCTCGTTCACGCCGCGGTTGAGGCCCCAGTAGAACTTGGTCGAGACGACGTAGCTCGAGCGGCGCCACGCCGTCTTCTTGAGCACCGAGCCCATGATCGACTCGCTCTGCCCGCGCGCGTAGACCTCGGCGTTGTCGAAGAAGTTCACCCCCGCCTCGTACGCGGCCGTCATGCACTCGCGCGCGAGGTCGTCGTTGAGCTGCTTGCCGTACGTCACCCACGAGCCGAAGGAGAGCTCGCTCACCTTCAGCCCCGCCCTGCCCAGTCGCCGGTACTGCATCGTCGGTCCCTTTCCGCGCGGCGGTGGAGTGGTGCTCCGCGCGAGGCCGACGGTTCTACCGCGAGAGGTCCCCGGAGCGGTCAGCGAAAGACGACGACGCCCACGAGGCGCCCTCCCACGTGCCCGTGCAGGGTCACCGCGCCCGCGAGGGCCTCGCCGCCGGCCTTGGGCGTCCACGCGCTCGCGCGCACGTCGCGGGCGAGCGGTGCGAGGGAGCGGGCCAGCGGCGCCAGGTCCTCGGCCAGCGCGCCGTCGAAGCCCGTGACGCTGAAGATGAAGCGCTCGGCGCACGCGGCCCGGCCCGCGCTCCCGCACTCGAGGGGCTCCTCGACGACGCTGCG
>JBDHVF010000867.1:0-3825 GCA_039809605.1 Polyangiales bacterium
TTCGCCTCCGCGGGGCACGACGCCGTGCACGGCCGCGCGGGCAACGTGCTGCTGCTCAACGGCGCCTCGGCGCGCGCCACGGCGACCGCGCCGCGCGGGTCCGTGGAGCGCTGGCGGCTCCTCAACGCCGCCGGGTCGCGCGTGCTCTCGATGGCCGTCGAGGGCGCGTCGTGGCGCGTGGTGGGCACCGACGGGGGGCTGCTCCCGAGGCCGTACTCGCCGACGCGCCTCGAGATCGCGCCGGGGCAGCGCTTCGACGTCGAGGTCTCCTTCGGCGACGCAGAGGGCCCTGCGCGGCTCGTCACCTACGTGCTCGCGCAGACCGACGCGGGCGTGCAGACGGTGCCCCGCACGCTCGCCGAGGTGCGCTACGAAGGCGAGACCGCCGCGACCGCGCCGGCGTACCCGAGCGTCACGCTCCCCGCGCCGGCCGACGCGCCGATGGAGCAGTCGATCCGCCTTGGCGCGATCACCTCCGGGGCGTTGCGGTTCACGATCAACGGGCACGTCCACGAAGAGGGCGAAGACCCGATGCTCCGGTTCGTGCAGAACACGCCCGTGCGCTTCACGATCGTGAACGAGATCGGCCCCGAGCACCCCTTCCACCTCCACGGCCAGTTCTTTCAGATCCTCTCGCGCAACGGGCGCGACGCGAACGAGCCCGGCCTCAAGGACACCGTGCAGCTCGGCGCGATGGAGCGCGTGGTGATCGAGACGCGCTTCGAGAACCCCGGCCGCTGGATGTACCACTGCCACATCCCCGAGCACGCCGAGCACGGGATGATGGCCGAACTCGAGGTCACGCCCGCGCCGTAGCGCGTGTGACCGCGGCGGTCACGGTCACAGCGCGCTCGAGTCACACTTGTCCGTTCGGTGCATCTCGTACATTTTCGGCCCCATGAGGCTCCAACCGCTCGTTCTCGTCGCGCTCACGCTCCACGCGTGCGGCGACGATGCTGCGACGCCCGCCGCGCCGCGCACCGGCCCCGACCCGTGGGCCAGCGCGCTCACGCTCGCACGCGCCGCGGATCGCAACCCCGACCCTCGCGTCGTCGAGATCGACCTCGAAGCGCGCATGGGCGAGTGGGAGATCTCTCCAGGCCGGCGCGTGCGCGCGATGACGTACAACGGCTCGGTGCCGGGGCCGACGATCGAGGCGCGCGTTGGCGACACGGTGGTCGTGCACTTCACCAACCGGCTCGACGAGCCGACGACGATCCACTGGCACGGGCTGCGGGTGCCCGCGAACATGGACGGGGGCCCGCACTCGCAACCGCCCATCGCGCCCGGCGCCACGTTCGAATACCGCTTCACGGTGCCCGACGCGGGCACGTTCTGGTACCACCCGCACATGCACGAGAGCGTGCAGATGGAGCGCGGGCTCTACGGCGCCATCGTGGTGCGCGGGGAGAGCGAGCCGCGCGCCGACGCCGAAGGTTTGCTCGTGCTCGACGACCTGCTGCTCGGCGCCGACGGGCAGATCGCACCCACGGGCGATCTGCTCGAGCAGCACTCGGGCCGCGAGGGTGCGGTGTCGCTGGTGAACGGCCGCGCGGGCGTCGAGCTGCCGATGCGCGCGGGGCAGCGCCAGCGCTGGCGCATCGTGAACGCGGGCAGCGCGCGCTTCTACCGCCTCGCGCTGCCGGGGCACCGCTTCACGGTGATCGGCACCGACGGGGGGCTCGTGCCGGCGCCGCGCGCGGTCGACGAGCTGACGCTCGTGCCGGGCGATCGGCTCGACGTGCTGGTCGATGGAGCGGGCGGCCCCGGGTCCGTGGCGACGATGCAGAACCTCCCGTACGCGCGCGGGCACGGCGCAGGGCTCACCGCGGCGCTCGACGTGCTGCGCGTGCGCTACGCCGCCGACGCCCCGCTGCCCCTGCTCGCCGCGCCGGGAGCGGGCCCCCGCGTCGAGCGCATCGCGGCCGACGGCGTGACGCCGCGGGTGGTGACCTTCAACGAGCACATCGACCGCGACGCCGAGCGCGTGGTGTTCACCATCAACGACCGCGCGTACCCCGACGTGCCCGACATCGTCACGCGCGTGGGCGCGACCGAGGTGTGGGAGCTCGTCAACCAGAGCGAGATGGAGCACCCGTTCCACCTGCACGGCTTCTTCTTCCAGGTGCTCTCGCGCAACGGCGTGCCCGAGCAGAGCGTGACCTGGGAGGACACGCTCCAGCTCAAGGGCATGGAGCGCGTGCGCATCGCCTTCCGCCCCGACAACCGCCCCGGCCACTGGATGTACCACTGCCACATCCTCGAGCACGTCGACAACGGCATGATGGCCACGCTCCAGGTCGCGCCCTGACCGCACGATTCCACTGAACCAGGGAACCTCCAATGCACAGCAAGCTCGCGATCCTTCTCGTCGTGATCCCTCTCATCGTTGCGTGCGGGAGCGACGACAGCACCCCCGCCCCCTCCGACGCGGGCGCCACCGACGTCGCGGCCGATCAGCCCGCGGCGACCGACGCGCCTTCGACCGACGCCCCCGCGGCCGACGCACCGACGCCCGACGCCCCCGCGGCAGACACCTCGGCCGCCGACGCCGCCGCGGTGCCGCTGCTCAACGATTGCAGAGAGGCTAACTACATCGACCGCAGCGGCGCGATGGACGACCGCACGGTCGTGCCGCGCGGCACCACGGGCTACACGCCGCGCTGCTTCATGATCCGCGCGGGGCAGTCGGTGACCTTCTCGATGGACTTCACCGTGCACCCGCTCGTCTCGGGCGTGCCGCACGGCAGCAGCGTCGGCGCGACCACGCCGAGCCCCATCGTGAACCAGAGCAGCGGCTCGTCGTACATGGTGACCTTCCCGGGCGCGGGGCACTTCCCGTTCTACTGCCGCACGCACGCGCACGTGGGCATGGCGGGCGTCGTGATGGTCATGCCCTGAGCGAACGCGCCACGGCACGCACGTTGCGGCGCCATGGGGCGGTGGCGCTCCCACGGAGACCGCCGAGGCCGTCATGGAACACCACGCTCACCACGCTCACCACACACCAGAGCCGCCGCCCCCGACACCGGCGGCCGGTGCCGTCGAGTACACGTGCCCGATGCACCCCGAGGTCGTGCGCCCCGCGCCGGGCCAGTGCCCCATCTGCGGGATGGCGCTGGAGCCCCGCACCCCCACCGCCGCGCACGACGAAGGACCCGACCCCGAGCTCGTCGACATGCGACGGCGCCTTTGGGTGAGCGCCGCGCTCACGGTGCCCCTGGTGCTCGTCGCGATGGGCGCGATGATCCCGGGCGATCCGATCGGTCGACTGCTGCCCGCGCACCTGCACAACTGGATCGAGCTCGCGCTCTCCACGCCCGTCGTGCTCTGGGGGGGATGGCCCTTCTTCGTTCGCGCGTGGCGCTCGGTCGTCAACTGTCGCCTCAACATGTTCACGCTGATCGGGCTCGGCGTCTCGGTGGCGTACGCCTACAGCCTCGTCGCGACCCTCGCGCCGGGCGCGTTCCCGCCGTCATTGCGAGGCCACGGGGGCTCCGTCGCGGTGTACTTCGAGGCCGCCGCGGTGATCGTCACGCTCGTGCTGGTCGGCTAGGCGCTCGAGCTCCGAGCGCGCAGCCACACCGGCGCGGCCATCAGGGCGCTGCTCCGCCTGGCGCCGAACACCGCGCGTCGGCTGCGCGACGACGGCGACGAAGAGGACGTCGCCCTCGACGCGGTGCAGGTCGGCGACCGGCTGCGCGTGCGCCCCGGCGAGAAGGTGCCCGTCGACGGCGACGTGCTCGAGGGCGCGAGCAGCGTCGACGAGTCGATGGTCACGGGCGAGCCCATGCCGGTCGAGAAGCGCGCGGGCGACGCGCTCGT
>JBDHVF010000868.1:0-3825 GCA_039809605.1 Polyangiales bacterium
CGACGCGCCGCGGGCGTGCGTGCCGGCGCGCGACCGGTGCGGAACCGTCGAGCGCTGCGGCAACGGGCTCGACGACGACTGCAACGGCCGCGTCGACGAGGGCTGCGCGTGCGTGCCCGGCGCGGTGCAGCCGTGCTTCGCGGGGCCTCCGGGGCGGCGCAACGTGGGCGCGTGCCGCGACGGAGCGCAGCGCTGCCAGGGCACGGGCGCCGCGGGCTCGGCGGGCGAGTGCGCGGGCGGCATCACGCCGCGCGCCGAGGTCTGCAACAACGTCGACGACGCGTGCACGGGCTGCCTGCGCGAGACCCGCTGCCCGATCGCGTGCCCCGGCCCCGACGACGCGCGCGTGCCCCCGGCGAGGCCCTTCGCGCCGTACCCCCTGCGCGGCGGAGACTTCTTCGCCGCGGAGGCCGCGCGGTGGACGTGGTCGGTGCGCGGCGGGCCGTGCGACGCGATGGTGGCGCGCCCGAGCTTCACGCTCACGGGCGCCGGCGCGCGCGACGCGGTGCTGACCCCGAGGCTGTCGGGCGACTACACGGTCACGCTCACGGTGGTGACGCTCGAGGGCGAGACGCTGTCGTGCACGTTCGTGGTGCACGTGGCAGGGCCCGGCCTGCGCATCGAGCTCTGCTGGGACCGCAACGAGACCGTCGACATCGACCTCTACGTGCGCGGCCCGCGCGGCTGGGGCGAGCCGTGGTGGGAGCGCGTGGGCGACTACGTGCCGAACCTCCACTCGTGCTCGTGGGCCAACTGCGAGGCGGTGAACCGCGCGGGCGAGGTTCCCATCGACGGCGGGCTCGACTTCGGCGGCTCGCTGCCGCACGTCGACTGGGGCTACGCGCCGTCGCCGATCTCGGCGTGCAGCGACGGCCCGCTCGGCGACGCGTGGCGCGCGCGGGGCTACTGCCCCAACCCCCGCCTCGACGTCGACAACAACACCACGATGGGGCGCGGCCGCCCCGAGAACATCAACGTCGACGCGCCGCGCGAGGGCGAGACCTTCCGGGTGATGGCCCACAACTTCAGCGGCCGCGAGGCGCACCCCATCGTGAACATCTACTGCGGCGGGCGGCGCTACGGCACCTACGGCGAGGCGCCCGACGTCGTCACGGGCTACGTCGCTCCGGGGGGCTTCGGCACCGACGCCATGTGGCGCGCGGTCGACGTCACCACGCACGTCGACGCGCGGGGTGTCGTGACGTGCGACCTGCGCGCGCTGCACCCGCCGGGGCAGAGCGCGGGCTACGACGTCACCGTCGACGACGTGCGGTTCTGACGGCTACCGCGGCGGCCCGACGCGAGTGGTACGCGGCGCTCGCGCCGGAGTTCGGCGTCGCTCCATGGGCTCGTTTTCACCGCCTCACTCCGGGCAATATCGTGCGGCCGCCCCGCCTCGCGGGGCTACGCGTTGCTCGAGAGGTGCCGTCGCCGAACCGTGGTGCCCGGCAACGCAGGCACTCCACGCCCTGCATTCGCCACGACGACATCCGCGCGCAGCCCCGCGAAGCGGGGCGGCCGCACGATATTGACCGGAGTGAGGCGGTGAAACCGAGCCCATGGAGCGACGCCGAACTCCGGCGCGGGCGCGGCATACCAGACGCGTCAGGCCACCGCTCTACCGCGGCGGCCCGGCGCGTACCTGGCCTGTCAGAGCACCGCGCTACCGCCCGCAGCCCCAGCGGCGATGGTTGGGCGGCTGGAACGACGGCGGCGCCACGAAGGGGTGCGGCGGAGACCGCGGTTCGAAGCAGCGGATGCGCCGGAACACCGTGGGCTCGTCGATCTGCGCGCCGCCGTCGTTGTTGACCGACTGGAACTCTTGAATGGCCGTGTCGATCACGCCGCGGAAGTTGTCGAGGTTGTACGCGAAGGGGCGGTGGCCGCAGAACGAGTTGGCCACGGCCCAGCGCGTGCCGCCGAAGGTGATGCGGAGGTTGTCGACGCGGCCGTGGGCCTCCTGCACGACGACCCAGTGGTCGAGGCCCGAGCGGCAGGGGCCGGGCTCGGTCTGCGTGGGGGGCGTGTCCCACGAGTGGGCCTCGATGGTGCCGTAGAGCTCGTCGCCGCGCTGATGGATCTCGAGCGTGAACTGGTACCAGGCCGCGTTGCCGGGGTACCAGCGCAAGGAGCGCCACACGCCCTCGACGGGGTTCCTGCACGAGTCGGGCGGCGCGGGGGGAGGCAGCCTCGCGCGCTGCTCCTCGATGGTGGCGGGCGCGAGCGAGGGGATGAGCACCGTCGCCGCGATGGCGGCCACGAGCGCGCCGTGCACGGCCCTGCGTCGGGTGACCGCGCTCATCGCGAGCACCCCGACCGCCGCGGGAGCTGGAACGCCGGCGGCGCCACGAAGGGGTGCGGCGGGGACATCGGGTCGAAGCAGCGCACGCGGCGAAACACCGTGGGGTCGTTCACCGCGCGCCCTCCGTCGTTGTTCACGCTCTGGAACTCCTGGATGGACGTGTCGATCACGCCCGAGAAGTGGTCGAGGTTGTAGCCGAAGTAGCGCGGCCCGCAGAACACGTTGCCCACCGCCCAGCGCGTGCCCCAGAACTCCACGCGGCGGTCGGTGACCCTGCCCTCGGCGGTCATCTCGACGGTCCAGTGAGAGAGCCCCGAGGTGCACGGCGGAGGCGCCGAGGCTTGAGGGCCCGCGCCGATCCACGCGTGGGCTTGAATGTGACCCACGAGCGGCACGGCCACGTTGGCGGGCGCGTTCGCGGGCGCGCCCGGCGCGCGGTGGACCTCGAGGGTGAAGATCATCCACTCGTCGCCGGGGGCCTCGAACTTGTGGCTCATCCAGATGCCCTCGACGGGGTCCTGGCAGGTGGCGGGCGGCGGGAGCCGGGTGCGCTGCTCCTCGACGGTCGCGGGCGAGAGCGAGGGCAGGAGCACCAGCGCGGCGAGCAGGGCGGCGAGGCTCGCGTAGACGACGCGCCGCGATGCGTGCGCTCGAAGGGGGGGCCGCATGGGTGGCGCGAACATTCCCACGGGAACGCGTGACGGTCGAGCGAGGCGTCGGGCGCCGCGGCGGACGTTTGGTCTGGCGACGCGTCGAAGCCGCGGGGTAGGTTCGCGCGCATGCCGGACGACGCGCGCGAGCCCTCCGCCGGGTCGTGGCGCTGGAGCGCGGCGCTCCTCGGCGTGCTCGCGCTCGTGCACGCGCCGATGTTCGCCGGGCGCGTGGTGCTCGCGCGCGACGCGGGGTGGTGGACGTGGCCCGCGCGCACCCTCGCGGGCGCGGCGCTGCGCGCGGGGCGCCTGCCGCTCTGGAACCGCTGGGAGGGCCTCGGGTTCCCCGTGCTCGCCGACCCGCTCAACGGGGTGTTCTACCCGGGCAACGCCCTGGCCTTCGTCGAGCCCGTGGCGCTCACGGTCACCGTCACGTTCTGGCTCCACACCGCGCTCGGCGCGTTCGGCACGCAGCGCCTCGCGGCGCGCCTCGGCGCGTCGCCCGCGGGCGCCCTCGTCGCCGCCCTCGCGTGGTCGCTCTCGGGCGTCACCCACTCCGAGTGGACCTCGGGCATCCGCGTGCTCGCCCACGCGTGGATCCCCTGGTCGGGCGTGGCCGCGTGGGACCTCGCGCGCGCCTGCCGCGACGAGCCCGGCGCGCCGCTGCGGGCGGCGACGGTGGCCGCCGTGCCCACGGCCGCGGCGCTGCTCGTGGGCGAGTTCTTCATGGCCCTGCTCGTGGCCCTCTTCGGCGCGGCGCTCTTCGCGCTCTCGCTCTCGCTCTCGCCGCCCGCGGCCTCCGAGCGCGCGAGCGCGGCGCGCAACGCCGCCCTCGCCGCGGCGCTCGCGGCGGCGCTCGCGGCCCTCCTCGGC
>JBDHVF010000869.1:0-3823 GCA_039809605.1 Polyangiales bacterium
CATCGGCGCGAACGCGGCGGGCGCCACGGGCGACGACGGGGGCATCGGCGCCATCGGCGCGGGCTGCGGCGGACCACCGGGCGCCGCGGGGCGTGCCGCGGGGGCAGGTCCACCAGACGCCCTCGACCTCGAGGCCGCTTCGGGCGCGAACGCGGGCGGCGGGCCTCCGGGCGCGGGCGGCGCCATCGCGGGCGCTGCCATCGGAGGGGCCATCGCGCGCCCTCCGAGCGGAGGGAGCGACGCCGCGTACGCGCCGAACGCGGGGGGAGCGCCCGTCGCCGCGAAGGGAGAGGGCTCCTCCTCGCCGAGCATGCGCGCGTGCTCGCCCTTGTGCACGGCCGCGCCGCGGCGCCCGCCCTCGCCGCTCGAAGCGTCGACCGCGCGCTGCGTGGGCACGTACTCGAAGAACGCCTCGGGCGCGTCGCTCGCGGTGACGCGGAACTGCAACCGCGCCCCGCCGATCGTGATGGTCGCGCCGTCGCGCAGCCGCGCCTCGCGCACGCTCACGCCGTCGACGGTCGTGCCGTTGGCCGAGGCGAGGTCGCGGATCACGAACCCCTCGCCGTCGAACACCACCTCGGCGTGCAGCCGGCTGACGGCGCCGTCGTCGAGGCGCAGGTCGGCCTCGGGCGCGCGCCCGATCGTGCGGCGCACGCCGTCGAGCACGATCCCCGGACGCGAGAGGTCGGCGAACACGATCCCCGCCTTGCGCGCGCGGCGAGGGCCCACGCTCACCTTGCGGTCCTCGGCGACCAGCGAGGTCCAGCGGCCCACGAGCGACCAGGCGAGCGAGAGGCGCAACCCCTCGCGGGCGTGCGCGGGGTTCGTGGGCTCGCGGTCGGAGAGCTCGGCGAGGCGCTCGACGTGCCGCCGGGCCCACGCGCGCTCGAGCCCCGGGCACTGGCGGCTCTCGGCCGGGAGGGTGACGTCGAGCTCCTGGCGAAAGGGCTTCGCCTCGGCCGTCGAGCCCGTGATCACGAGCTTCGCGGGCCCTGCGCTCGTGAAGCGGCCGAGCACGCGCAGCGCCTCGCCGCCGTGCAGGTCGGGCACCGCCATGGGCTCGAGGTCGCTCACCGACGCGCCCTCCCAGTAGAGCGAGATGCCCGTGAGCACCGGGCCCGCCTCGCGCACCCGCCGCCCGAAGCGCGAGAGCACCTCGACCGCGCCCGGGCCCGCGGGCAGCACCTCGCTCGCCCCCCCGGCCGCGCGCGCGAGCCTCGCGGCGAGCCTGCGGTCGACCGACTCGCCCACGCCCAGCACGAACAGCCGCGCGCCCGCGCCCACGAGCTCGGGGCACCGGCGCACGAGCCTCGCCTCGTTGCCCACGCTCACGTCGCTCACCAGCACCACCGCGCGCGTGCGCCCGTCGCGCGCGGGAACACTCCCCGACAGGGCGAGCGCGGCCTCGAGCTCCGAGCCCCCGCGCGGAGGGCTCGCGCGCACGAAGTCCACCGCGCGCTTGATGAACTCGGGAGACACCACGGCGAAGCGCGCGACGTCGCCGTCGAGCGCGGCGCGGTCGTGGTCGAAGACCGCGACCTGGGCGGCGTCTCCGGGCGCGAGCGCTTCGAGCACGGCGCGCACCGCGTCGGCGACCAGCGCCTCGGAGCCCTGCATCGAGGCCGAGCGGTCGACGAGCACGAGCACGTCCCTCGCGCGCTTCGGGCGGGTGACGAGGTCGACGCCGGGCGCGAGCACCGCGCCGCAGTACGAGCAGGGCACCACGGGCCCGAGGCCCGGAATGTCACGGATGGCCGAGAGGTCGTGCACCACGCCGCCGCAGTTGCCGCAGCGCACGGCCTTGAGGTCGCCCGCGCCGCCCGCGCGCTCGGTCGTGGGCGACGGGGCCGACGGGGTGAGGGCGAGCAGAAAGGTGCCCGGTGCGCCAGAAGACCGTTCGAAGAAGAGCCACGGGCGCACGCCCTGCTCGGCCGCGCGCCACTCGAGCACGAAGTCGCGGTTGGCGACGGGGCCGTCGAGGCGCAGGCGCGCGCGCAGGGCGCCGTCGGGGTCGCTCTCGATCGCGACGAGGTGCGACACCGAGCGCAGCTCGTCGACGGGGGCCTCGGGGCCGAAGCGCACGCTCACGGAGACGTCTGCGCCGCGCGCGTCGTCGCGCACGCGCGGCGGAGCCACGGCGTCACCGTGGGCCTCGGGCTCGATCCACCGCGGCGGCGCCACCATCGGGAACACGAAGCGCCACCGCCCGTCGTCGTAGGGCAAGAGGTCTTGATACCCGAGCTCGACCTCGATCACGGCGCCGGGCGCCACGTTGGCGACCGAGAGGGTGAAGAGCGAAGGACGGTCTTCTTCGAGCAGCGTCGCGGCGCGGCCCTGGGCGAGCGCGGCCTCGTAGTCTCGACGGGCCTCGGCCTTCTCCTTGACGACGCCCTCGACGACGCGGTCCTCGATGCGAAAGAGCATCTTGTAGACGCTCGCCTCGGGCGGCAGCGGGAAGAGGTACACCGCCTCGATCGCCACGTCGCGGTCGTTGCGAAACCGCTGCCGCACGGTCACGTCGGCGAGCGGCCCGGCGACCGACGCCTCGACCTCGGTGCGCTCGAGCGGCAGCGCGGCGCCGCCGCTGACCTTCATGGTGCCTTGCGAGACGGGCTCCTCGCGGCGCTCGTCGTCGACGATCTCGTGCCTGCGTGCGGGTGTGACCATGGTGCCCGCGATGGTCGCACGCACCGGGGCATCGGGGGCAAGCGTCTCGTGGCGGGGGGGAGGCGTACGGAGGCGGGGGATGGGGGTCGCGGCGCTCAGCCCGTGCCGGTCTTGTTCGCGTCGCGGGTGTCGTTCGAGGGCGACGAGGCGGCGCGCACGGCGTCGCGGGTGCGCTGGGCGCGGCTCATGCCTTGCGAGATGGCCGCGCCGCGCGCGTCGACGAAGCGCCGCACGTGCACGTAGCTCTCGGGCGAGAGGCGGTTGTGCTCCATGCGGAGCTCGACGACCTTGTGCGCCCCGTCGAGCATGCGCGCGGCGCGGTCGTCGACGCTCATGCGCCGGGCCTTGAGGTAGTCGAGCACGGCCTCGCAGCGCGCGATCGAGGCGTCGGTGGCCTCCATCTCGTCGGCGAGCGCGCCGCACTCCTTGCCGTCGGGCCCGAGGTCGCCGAGGTCGTTCGGGTCCTTCGCGAGCCGCTGCTCGAGCTCGCGCAGGCCGTCGATCGCCTCGGACCGCATGGCGTCGGGGATGCGGCGCGTCGACGTCGCGGCCTGACGCATCACCTCGTCGCGGTCGGCGGGGACCTGCGGCAGCGTCGCAACGGCGAAGATGCCCAGCGTCCCGTTCACAACAACAGGATCTCTCTTCATCACGGAACCTCCCAGTGGAGGAGAGACGCACCATCGCGTCACTCGCAGTGCTTCATCGACACGGCGCGAACCGACCTTGAGGGGGCCGTGAGTTTTTTCTTCACGAGGCAGGGCGGCGCCCCGCGGGCCGACGTGTCCGACCCTCGGTCCACCACGTCGCGACCCGGAGGTCTCGCGCGCCGAACCGAGGCGCTACCCGTCGCGACCCCAGGCCCACCCATCGCGGCCTCAGGGGCACCCCATGGTGACCCTCGGGTCACGGGTCGGTGACCCTGTCGCTCCCCGTCCGAGCTCCGCTCTCGCTTCCCGCCGCGTGCGCGATGTGATTCAACCCACCACCACCATGCGCGACGACGACCGACCCGACGACCTCCCCGAGCACGTGCGCCGCAACCGCGCGGCCTGGGACGCCGTCGCGCACTCGTACGTGTCTTCGGGCGAGCGCAACTGGGCGAGCGACGCGCCGTCGTGGGGCATCTGGTCGATCCCCGAGTCGCAGGCGGGCG
>JBDHVF010000870.1:0-3821 GCA_039809605.1 Polyangiales bacterium
GCCATCCGAAAGCTTCAAGCGCTCGGCTACGAAGTGGAGGCGAAGAAGGCCGCCTGAGCAGGAGGTTTCTGACTAGGCGCCGGGCGCCGGGGGTGCCCCCTCGACGAGGCCGAAGCGCTGCGAGAACACCGTCGCGAACGAGAAGCCCGCGACCTGCCAGAACCACACGCTCGTGACGAAGAACCCGACGCCCAGCGCGGCGAGGCCCACGAACGACAGGCACAGCGCCGTCGCGGCGATCGCCCACGCGTGCCAGTAGCGCGCGCCGCCCTCGCGCACGCGCCGCAGCGCGAGGCGCGGGTCGAGGATCGCGCGCGCGTCGCGCTCCTTGCAGTAGTGGGTCATGTAGCCGGGCACGAGCGCGGTGGCCGCGAGCCAGAGGAGCGCGCCGGCCACGACGAGCGGCGTCGCGCCGAGCCATCGGCCGAGGGCCATCAGCGTCGCGCCGGGCGCGTGGTACCAGACCATGCCGACGAAGGTCACCCACCCGTCGCGCAGGAGCTCCGCGTACACCTCGCGCCACGGCCTCGCGGGGTCGCTCCACGCGGGGAAGGGCGCGTCACCCCGCTGCATGCGGCGCACGTACGCGATGCGGTGGCCCATGTTGAGCAGCCACCCGACGCCCGGCAGCGCCACGAGCAGAAGGGCCCCCCACAGTACCTCGCGGCGCGCGACCGGGGACTGAAGCGGGAACGCGAAGCTCGCGCGCAGCGACAGCGGCGTGTTCAGGTCGATGCTCATGGGCCCTCGCGACGTAGAACGGCCCCTCGAAGCGCTGCCACCGCGCGAGGTCTCGTTGGGATGAGCGGAGGGGCTCGTGCGGCGTCCCCAGAGGGCTCGGAGCATACCTCTGCGCTTTGCAGCATGGAAGTGCCGCTCTGGTTCGTCGCCGCGTGAGCGCCGAACCGCGTCGCCGCAGGTAGTCGCTGCGCGCTAGCCGCATTCCGTTGACTGCTCTCGGCGCGGGTGGTTGTGCGTTGCCTGCGCCGACGACAAGCGTAGTCACGCCGAAGACAGTCGTCGTCGAGGAGCGAGACGCATGGATCTAGGATTCTGCGAGAGGTGCGCGCGGGAGCGTGCTGGTGTGAGTGATGCGACGGCCATCGACGGGTCCGACGAGCCGCTCGGCACTTGGTGCTGGCGCGTCGGGCGCACGTGGGGGCTGCTCGTCGCGCTCGCGACGGCGTTCGTGTGGGTCATTTGCACCTGGGCCGAACACGAGAACGCGCGCGAGCACCGCACGGCGAAGGCCGCGGCCGTCGCGGTCAAGTCACGCTGGTCGTCGATGGGGCCGCACCTCGAGCCCGTCGAGGTGGCTCGATGAACCGCGAACTCGCCCGACGCGCGATCGTGGGCCCGCCGCTCTCTCCGCTCCGCGGCTCGCTGCGCGTGCGCCTCGCGCCCGACGCGCGCACGCCGCTCGAGGTGGAAGCCGCGCAACTGCCGCCGGATCATCTGCGCTGCGATCGTCGCGCGCCCCGCGGCTGGCGCTGCCCCGCATACGCCGTCGAGAACGGGCGCTGCGCGGACCACCCGCGCTTCGCGACGAATCACAGGACGCCCCGCGCGGCGTGACGGCGATCACTTGCGAGGCCGAAAAACGCCGCTAAACGCGGGGAGCGACCGTCTTTTATCGTTGACAACGGAAGAGGCTATACGTAGAGTCCGCAACGTCGACGCGACGGACGCGCCGACGGAACTGGAGTCGCCCCGATGAACGCCGCCACCTATGTGAACGCCCCCGCCACCGCCCTCGTCGCCACGCACTGCTGCGCGTGCGGGCGCCCGCTGCTCGACGCGCGGAGCGTCGAGTGTGGCATGGGCCCGACGTGTCGCGAGAAGCACGGATTCGGCGAAGCGGAGGGGCCCGCGGACTGGCGCGCTGTGCTCTCCGTGCTGGACGGACTCGTGAGCGTCGAGGACATCGTCGCGTGGCAGAGCGCGCCCGACGGAGCGCGCCACGCGGCCAACGTGCTCGTGCACCGGATCGCCGCGCGCCCGTCGGACGGCGAGGTCTCGTCGCTCGTGTCGGCGGTGTCCGCGCTCGGCTTCGGGCGCTGCGCGGCGGCGATCGCGTCGCATCTGCTCGGCGCGGTGCGCGTCGACGTGGTCGTCGAGGGCGACGCGCTTGCGGTGCGCGTTGACGGGCGCATGAGCGATGAGACGTTCGGCGCGTGGACCGCGATGCTCCGCACGATCCGAGGGCGTCGTTGGGACGGCGAGCGCAAGGCGAACGTGATGCCCGTGAGCGCGAAGCGCGATCTGTGGACGGGGCTCAAGCGCGTTCTGCCGCGTGGCTCTGTCGTCGTCGGGGCACGCATGGCGGTCGTGTGAGCGAAGCGGGCGCGATGCGCCCCGTGGGCCCGCGATGCGCCGCGCGTGCGCGGGCCCACGAGACGCACCGAGCACACACAGCGAACGGAGAGAGGCGATGAACACCGACGAACTCGAGGCGCTTTCGATGACGGAGATGGACCGGCGCGTGCGCATGCGACTGCGCGACGCGGGCGTGAGGGGCGCGGGGCTCTTACGCATGGCGGGCGAAGTGACCGGCGCGGGCCACACGGTCGCGCGCGTCGCGTGGGACTTCGGCGACCGCTGGCGCGCGTTCACGGGCGGCGACTTCCTCGCCCTCGACGGCTTCGACGGCGTCGGCGACTCGGCGCTCTACGAAGCGATGCGCGACGCGGCGGCGATGGTGGCGACGAACACAATGCGGCTTCTCCGCGCGGCGCACCGGACACCCACGCAGCGCCCCGAGGCGGCCCCGACAGCGCCCGAGGGCGACGCGGACGGGCCCGCGTGCGTCCCGGCGTCGTCGGCGCCCGCGGCGGGCCCCGGCGCGCCCGCGCGCGTCGTCTACGCGCACGCGGTCGCTCACACCGACGTCGAGTCGCGTTCGATCCGCACCGGCATCGGGCGCGCGTGGGAGAACGCGGACGGATCGTTGACGGTGCAGCTCTCCGCGCTGCCGTCGGGGCTGGTGACGATCGCGCCGCCGCCGGCGCGTGTGGCTCTGCTCTCGGAGGTGACGCGTCTGCGCGAAGCCGCGGCCGACGCCGAGCGCACGCGCGACGCACTGCAACGCGCGACGGCGGCGCTCGTGGACGCCGAGCACGCGCTCGAGGCCGAGCGGCGCGAGGCGGCGCGGCTGCGGGAGCTCGTGCTGCGCCTCACCGACGAGAACGACGCGGCGCGGAACGCGCTCGCTTCGGCCGCGCGCGAGCGAGGCGACGTGAGCGGCGAGTGGATCGAAGGACGCGACGGCTGAACGGGAGAGACGCACGATGAACGACAACGGACGCATGCGACGCGTGAAGGTGCAGGCCGCGGCGCTGGCGCTCGACGGCGCCGGCGAGGAGCTCGGGCGCGCGGAGTGTGACGGCGACGGCGACGCCGTGGCGACGGCGCTGCGATGGGCGCGGCGGCGCACCTACGGCGCCGCGCGCTACGTCGCGGCGCTCGCGCCGGGCGAGCGCGTCGACGTGACGCGCGAAGCGGACGCGCCGTCGGCCGCGGACGTGGACGCGGCGATCGCTCGCGCGGTCGACGCGGGGCGCGCGCTCTACCCCGAGGAGCACGAGGGCACCTTCGAGGTGGCGCTCGCCGATGACCTCGCGCCGGGCGACGGCATCGGGCCGTGGCGCGCCGACCTCTTGGTCGACGGGCGCGCGCAGTTCACGGGGCGCGGCGGGTCGCCGTCGACGGCGCTCGCCGAGCTGGTGCGCGCGCTCGACCGGGCCGCCGAGCGGTCGCAGCGGCAGGTGCACTCGGCGCTTGTGGCGCGGCTCGGCAACGAGCTCGCGGCGGCGCGCGCGGAG
>JBDHVF010000871.1:0-3819 GCA_039809605.1 Polyangiales bacterium
CGCGCGCTCCGTGGGTCTACTCGCGCGCTCCGTGGATCTACTCGCGCGCTCCGTGGATCTACTCGCGCGCTCCGTGGGTCTACTCGCGCGCGGCGCGGTCTTCCCCTCGCTCCGCGACGTCGCGATCGCGCTTTCGCCGAGGGGGCCCCGACGCTTCACCCTCCGTCGGCCACGGGCACCGTGAAGTAGAACGTGGTGCCCTCGCCGACACGGCTCTCGACGCGAACGCTCCCGCCGTGCGCCTCGACGATGCCCCTGACGATCGCGAGCCCGAGGCCCACGCCGCGCCGGTCGGTGCGCCGCGCCTGCCAGTAGCGGTCGAAGACGTGCGGCAGGTGCTCGGCGGGGATGCCGCTGCCCGTGTCGCTCACGCGAAAGGTCACCTCGCGCTCGCCCGCGGCCGCGCCCACGGTGACGGCGCCCCCCTTCGGGGTGAACTTCATCGCGTTGCCCACGAGGTTCTCGAAGACCTGCAGGAGCCGGTCGCGGTCGGCCCACACGTCGGGCATGGCGGCCTCGGCGTCGAGCCGCAGCTCGATCGAGGCGTCCTCGGCGATCGGTCGCTGCGCCGTGAGCACGTCGTCGAGCAGCGGGGCCACCGCGACGCGCCCGCGCGTGATCGAGAGCGCGCCGGCCTCGAGGCGCGCCACGTCGAGAAGGTCCTGGATGAGCCGGGTCATGCGCTGCGCCTGGCGGAGGATGGTGTCGACGGCCGACTGGAGCGCCGGCGAGGCGTGGGCGAGCTGGCGCTGCATCACCTTCAACTGGAGCACCAGCGTGTTGAGGGGGTTGCGCAGGTCGTGGGCGACGACGCCGAGCACGTCGTCGCGCGACCGCACCGCGCGCCGCAGCGCCTCTTCGGTCTCCTTGAGCGCGGCCACGTCTTGAAACATCGCCACGGCGCCGATCAACCGGCCCCCGGCGTCGCGGATGGGGGCGGCGCTCTTGAGCACGGGCACCCGAGAGCCGTCGGGGCGCACCACGACGTACTCGACGCCGACGAGCGTCTCCCCGGTGTGGAGCGCGCGCGACGAGGTGAGCTCCTCGATGGGCACGGGGGTGCCGTCGGGCCGGAGGATCTCGTGGGCGTACTGGGCGCTGCCTCCCTCGGGCGAGAGCGAGAGGCCGAGGAGCTGCTCCGCGCGGGGGTTGAACTGGAGCCGGCCGTCGGGCGCGAAGAGGATCGCGCCGAGGGGCATGTGGTCGAGCACCGCCTGGAGCCACCGCCGCTCGGCGTCGATCTCCGCGTGGAGCGCGGCGATCTCGCGCTGCGACCGCTCGGCCAGCGCGCGCGCGGCCTCCTCGCGCGCGAGCCGCAGGGCCACCCCCTCGGCCGTCCTGCGCTCGGTCGTGTCGCGCTGCACCGCGGTCCAGTGCGTGAGAAAGCGGTTCTCGTCGAAGACGGGCGAGAGGCTCACGTCGACCCAGAAGGGCGTGCCGTCCTTCTTGTAGTTGACGAGCTCGACGCGCACGGGCACCTGGCGCTCGAGCGCCGCGCGCATCCTCGCCCTCGCCGCGGGGTCGGTGTCGGCCCCCTGGAGGAAGCGCGGCGAGCGGCCGAGGACCTCGTGGGGCTGGTAGCCCGTCATGCGCACGAAGCCCTCGTTGACGTAGAGGATGCGCGGCCCCGGCTCGTCGAGCGGAGAGGGCTCGGTGACCATCACGGCGTCGTGCGCGGCGGTCACGACCGACTCGAGCGTCCTGAGCCTCGCGTCGCCGCGCTTTCGCGCCGTGACGTCGCGGAGGTAGATCGAGAGGCCCTCGCGCGAGGGGTAGGCGTGCACCTCGAGCCACGCGTCGAGGGGCGCGAGGAACTCTTCGAAGTGCACGGCCCGCGGCACCTCCGTCGCGCGGCGGAACTCGCGTTCGAAGCGCGTGCCCTCCAGTCCCGGCAGGTCCCAGAGCGACCTGCCCGGGAGCTCGACGTCGCCGTCGTGGGGGATGAGGAGCCTCCGGGCCGTGCGGTTCGCGCGCACGATGCGCCAGGTCGTGTCGACGGCGACGAACGCGTCGGTGATGCGCTCGAGGATCCCGCTGGCGCGCTGCTCCGCGGCCCGGGTCTCTGCGTGGGCCGCCTCGGTCTCGCGGTCGAGCTCGGCGCGGCGGCGCTCGAGGAGGACCACGGCGGTCGCGTCCTCGACCCGATGCAGGAGCCAGGCGAGCGCTCCGCGGGCGTCGAAGACCGGCGTGGTGAGCGGGCTCCAGTAGCGCTCCTCGCGCGCCCCGTCGGGGCCGGTGAGGTCGTACCGGTGCACCGGCAGGGCGTCGGGCTCGCGCGTGCGGATCACCCGCTCCAACGACGCGCGCAGGTTCGCCGCCCCGACGGCGGCGGGGTCGTCAGGGCGCTCGGGGAACGCCTCGAACATCCCGTGGCTGACGATCTCCTCGCGCTGGAGCCGGGTCACCCGGAGGTACGCGTCGTTCGCCGCGGCGATCGTGAAGCGCGGGGCGTCGGGGGCGATCAAGAGGCACGCCTCGGGCGCCGCCTCGAAGACCGCGCGAAAGTCGAGCGAGCCCGGCGGACGACTGCGCCTCGACGAGCCGCCGACGCGCGACGAAGGTGGGGTGGAAGGGCGGGCTTTCATCGACCTGCCTCACCTGGCGCAATCTGTTCGGGAGGAGTTCGGAAGTTACACAAGGTCGAGCTGGAGGACACGCGGGACGTGCGCCGCACCGAGCTGTGCCTGGGTGCATCGGGTGCAACGCGCGCACCGCGCAATCGTGGTCTCGCGCGCGGGCGCTCGCGGCACGCAGGGTGCTCGCGACGTCTCGCATGAACAGGTTGACCGGCTGGCGGCGCATCGCGGGCGCGGTCTGGCGCGCGCCGAGCGACCCGCAGATCTACGGCTCGATGGAGTTCGACGCCTCGGCGCTGCTGCGATTCGAAGAGCGCGCGCGGGCCGCGGGCCACCACGTCACCCCGACGCACATGGTGGGTCGCGCCATCGCGCACGGCCTGCGAGAGGTGCCCGACCTCAACGTGCGCCTGCGCGGAGGGATGGCGGTGCCGAGAGACACGGTCGACATCTTCTTCATCACGGCGGTGCACGGGGGCCATGACCTCTCGGGGGTGAAGGTGGTCGACGTGCCTTCGAAGCCCGCGGTGATGATCGCCGAGGAGCTCGCCCGCCGCGCCCACGAGATGAAGTCGGGCCACGACGTCGAGTTCACGAAGAGCAAGTCCGCGATGGACATGCTCCCGATGCCCCTGCTGCGGGTGGCGGTGCGATTGATCGCCTTCGCGACCGAGGACCTGCAGCTCGACCTGCCCTTCCTGGGGCTGCACCCGAGCCCCTTCGGCAGCGCGATGGTCTCGAGCGTGGGGATGTTCGGCATTCAGCAGGGCTTCTCGCCGATCGCGTGGCTCTACGACGTGCCGCTGCTGGTGCTCGTGGGCGAGGTGGTCGAGCGCCCGGTGGCGGTCGACGGTCGCGTCGAGGTGCGGCGCGTGCTGCCCTTGAGCGTGACGATCGACCACCGCTTCGTCGACGGGTGGCACATCGCCCACGCGATGAGGGCGTTTCAAGAGTACATCGCCGCGCCCGAGCGCTTCGAGCCCGCGCTGGCGTGAGGCTTCTGCTCGGTCGTGGCCCCACCCCCAACCCCCATGGGCGGCGAAATAGCGCGCAAACAGCTTGTAGAAAGGCGTCTCGCGCACGCCGGGGTTCGGGGGCGTTGGCCCCCTCAACCCGGGCTACCGAACGCGGTCGCCCCGTGAGGGGCTCCAGAACGTTGGCGCGCACCGCGCGCTTTTCCGTCGCGCTTGCGACCCGGCATGGGTTGAACGCTTGCGCGTCGTCGCAAGGAGACGCGATGCGA
>JBDHVF010000872.1:0-3817 GCA_039809605.1 Polyangiales bacterium
CGCCCCTATGCGCAGGCGGCGGCGGCCTTCCAGGCCTACGTCGACGCGGGCGGCAACGACGCCGGCGCGATCGCGAACTTTGCCTTCCTGCTCGCCAACCGCGGCGACCTGCGCCACGCGGCGGAGTGGGCGCAGCGCGCGAGCACGATGGACGCGAACAACCAGCTCGCGTGGTACGTCCTCGGCGTCTCGCTGCTCGAGGGGCCGAACCGCAACGCCAGCGCCGCGCGCGACGCGCTGCGCCGCTGCGCCGCGCTGCCCGGTCGCTACGCGGCCGAGTGCCGCGGCGCGATGTAACGCCGCGACCGCCCCCGCTTCGCGCGCCGCGCCCGGTCGGGTTTCTTCTGTCACCCCACGAACCGTGATACCCGTGGCGGGGCATGGCCCTCCCGCTCATCGCCGCCGCGTGTGCCCTTCCGCGCCTCGCCACCATGCTCGTCCTCGCCGCCGCGGGCGGCGCGGGCGCGAGCGGTGCGCCGCCCGGTGCGCCGCCGCCGCGCTCGGGCACCGTCATCTTCGGCGGTGACGTAGTCCCGCACCGCGACCTGCTCACGTCGTTTGCCACGCACGGCGCGCCCTCGCTGCTCGCGCCCATCGCGCCCGTGGTGCGCGCCGCCGACCTCGCGCTGATCAACTTCGAGACGCCGGCGTCGCCCGCGCACCCGCTCACGCTGCGCGAGGCCACGCAGCTCCTTCAGTCGAGCAACGGCGACGAGGTGCTGCAGGGCATCGACGCGCTCACGCGCCTCGGCACGCCCGACGTGGTGCCGCCGCTCGTCGAGCTGGTGCACCGCGGGCTCCCCGACGAGCTGCTCGAGACGGTCACCAACAAGCTGGGGATCATCGGCCAGCCCGCGGCGATCGACGAGCTCGCGTCGCTCCTGCGCCACCGCCGCGCGGCCGTGCGGCGCGAGGCCGTGACGGCGCTCGCGCAGATCCGCGACCCCCGCGTGCGCGCGCTCATCGAGAGCGGCCTGCGCGACTCCGACGCCTCGGTGCGCGGCGCGGCGGCGACGGCCCTGGGCGCGATCGGCGCCCGCCAGTCGGTCGAGCTCCTCCAGCGCGCCTTCGAGCGCGGCGCGCCCGAGGCCGCCGAGGCGCTCGGTCGCGTGGGCGACCCCGCGGCGGCCAACCGCCTGCTCGACGCCGTGGGGCACGCGCAGCTCAGCGTGCTGCTGCCGGGGTTCCGGCGCTTCCTCGACCGGCGCGACATCGCCGACCCGGTGAAGCTGCACATCGTCGAGCAGCTCGTGTCGCGCTCGCCGACGCTTCAGGTGAAGGGCTTTCTGCAAGACTGGCTCGACCACCTGCCGCCGGGCGCGCGCACGCCGTCGCGCACGCGCGCCGAGCTCGCGGTGCGCCAGATCCAGGGCTCCCCCTCGACGACGACGCCCGCCGCCCCACAGGCCCCTCGCCCGGCGGGAGGTGCGCGATGAAGCGCCCCCTCCTCGCGCTCTGCCTCGCGCTCGCGGCGCCCGCGTGCATGCCCCCGATCCGCACGACCACGGCGTTCTCGTCGCGCTTCGGCGACAACGACCGCGCGAAGATCGCCCGCGTGCTCGCGCGCCTGCCGGCCGAGTCCGCGCCCCGCACGGCCAACGCGCTCGGCCACCCGCTGCTCGCGGCGGTGGCGCAGGGCGAGCGGCGCGCCGTGGTCGTCTACGACCTCTCGACGCGCCAGCCCCTCTGGAACGTGCCGCTGGCGGCGAGCTCGAGCCCCGAGATCGTGGGCGACGCGGTGGTGGTCGAGGCCGGCAACGCGACGCACATCCTCGACCTCGCCACGGGCCGCGACCGCGGCCGCGTGGAGCACATCGGGCTCGACTTCACGGGCGCCGCGCGCGACGGCGACACGATCGTGATGTGCTTCGCCTCGGGCCTGTCGGGCGCGAGCACGCGGCGCAGCGGGCGCGTGGTGGCCGTGAGCGCTTCGAACGGCGCCGAGCGCTGGTCGCACGAGATCGCGGGCATCGTCGGCCGCCCCGCGGCGGCGGGCGGCGTGGCCTTCGTGCCGTGGGACCGCCAGAGCGTCGCGGTGCTCGACCTCGCCACGGGCGTCGAGCAGGCGCGGCTGCGCTCGACCGACGACGTGCTCTCGTGGGTGTTCACCGGGCCCGGCGGCGTCTACTACGGCGGCCGGGGCATCTACCGCCTCACGCCCGACAGCGCCACGGGCACGCGCGCGGGCAGCGCCTACCTGGCCAACCCCCTCGACGGCGTGCCCGGCGACCCGCAGGTGTACCGCGACGCGTTCCTCGCCTCGACGGGCACGCGCACGGCGCGCGACAAGATCCGCTTCGGCTTTCTGCCCGCGCAGGGCGAGGCCGGGCGCGTGGGCATCAAGGACAACGCGATCTACCTCGCGTACTACCACGACCTCGTGTCGGTCGACGCGTCGACGGGCGCGGTGCGCTGGGCGCAGCGCATCGACGACGACGTCGAGGCGATGCAGGTGACCTCGCGCGGGGTGTTCGTCTCGTCGGGCGACGGCAAGGTGCGCGCGTTCGACCCCGCCACGGGCGCGGTCTCGGTCGTCGCGGAGCTCGGCGCGAGCATCGGCGCGATCGAGCTCGACCTCGAGGGGCTCGACGTGCCCCAGGGCGGCACCGCCCCCGAGGGCTCGGTGCGCGAGCAGCTCGTGGCGCTCGTGCGCGACGCCGACAACCGGCTCGTGCCGTTCCGGTCGTTCCTCGTGGGCGTGCTCGCGCGCCGCGAGGAGCCCGAGGTCACGCGCGACCTGCTCGACCTCTACACCCAGCGGTCGATCCCCGGGCAGCTCCGGCAGAGCGTGGCGACGGCGCTGCAGTCGCGCCGCGCGGGCGCGCAGTACCTCGTGGCCGCGCTCGCGGAGCACTACGACTACCTCGAGGGCCGCCAGGCGCCGCCGCTGCAGGTGATCGCGCCCGCGCTCGTGGCGATGAACGCGCGCGACGCGGTGCCGGGCCTGCTCTCGCACATGCTCGACCCCGAGACGCCCATGGCGGCGCTGCCCGAGGTGGTCAACGCCGTGGCGACGCTCGGCGAGGCGAGCGTGGTGCCCACGCTCCGGAGCTGGGTGCAGCTCTACAAGTCCGACAGCGCGTTCCGCGGCGGAGACAACGCGGCGCCGATGGCCGCGGCGGTCGAGGCGGTCTTTCGCTACGGCGACGCGGGGGCGCGCGAGTGGCTCCGCGCGCTCACGCAAGACCCCACGGCCAACGTCGCGATCAAGACCCGCTTCGACGAGCTCACGGCGCGCGAGGCGAGCGAGGCCACGCAGCGCGCCGCGCGCGAGACGCAGGACCAGGCGCAGGCGAGCCTCCAGGCCGAGCTCAACCGCCTGCACGAGGCGCAGGGCGCGCTGCCGGCGGCGCTCAGCGACGCGGCCTTCGACGAGGTGTGGAACGCGCACCTCGACGAGATCCGCGAGTGCGCGCAGGGGGCCGTGACGCGCAACGCGTCGCTCAACCAGATCCGCGTGGTGGTCACGCTCCGCGGCGCGGTGCCGCCGGGGCTGCTCGCGGCGAACCCGCCCGCGCAGTCGGCCGGAGAGAGCGGCGCGCAGCGCCACCCGACCACGCCCGAAGAGGCCGTCGCGTGGGCGCACGCGCAGGGCGAGGCGCTCGCGGCGCAGCGCTCGCACGTGCGGCTCACGACCTACTCGCCCAACGACGCGCAGCTCGCGACGTGCATGAACCGCGTGCTGCAGCCGCTGGAGTTCCCGGCCTTCCGTGAGACGCGGCAGGAGTTCCGCCGCGTGATCGACACGCGCGCGTCGCGCGGCACCGCGGGCGCGGGCGAGAGCTTCAACGGCCTCGGCGTGAGCGAGGCGGGCCTC
>JBDHVF010000873.1:0-3816 GCA_039809605.1 Polyangiales bacterium
GACGAGGCCCCCGTCGCCGAGCGCGGCGTGCGCCACCGCCGCGCGGCTCGCGCGCGGCGCGCGCAGCGACAGCCGCGCGCCGTCGGGCGACACCGACAGCACGGCGCCGTCGAGGCGCAGCGGGCGCCCCGGCGCGAGGGGCTCGCCGGGATCCCGTGCGCCCACGCGCCACCGCGCGAGCGACGCGCGACGACCCGGCGGCGCGTCGAGCGCGGCGAAGTCCACCGAGGCCCCGAGCCACGCGGCGTGCGCCTCGACCGCTGCGGACCAGGGGCCGCGCGAGCCCTCGGTGCCGATGAAGATGCTGAAGAACTCGCCGGGTGCGGGAGGCAAATGGGACTCCGAGCGTTGGAGCATAGGTCACGCGGCACGCCACCCCGTCAAGCCCTTCCGCGGTGGTGCCTTTGGACTCACGGGTGAGGCGGTCCGCCCGCGGCGCCTCGAACGCTCGCGGCGGTGGATGCAACCCACGCGTTGGGGTACGAAGCGTCACCCGGAACTCATGCGCGATCTCATCACCGTCGACTGCGTGGGCGCGGCGCTCCGCGAGGGCGCCCTCCCCCGATGAGCGCTCCCGAAGGGGCCGAGCGCCCGTTCTTCACCGCCGTCATCCCCACGTTCGACCGCGCCCACATGATGCCGCGCGTGCTCGGCAGCGTCGTGCGCCAGGACTTCGCCTCGTGGGAGGCCGTGGTCGTCGACGACTGCTCGACCGACGGCACCGAGGCCGCGGTGCGCGCCGCGGGCGACCCCCGCGTGCGGTACGTGCGGCACGCGGTCAACCGCGGCGTGTGCGCGGCGCGCAACACCGCCGTGGCCGCCTCGCGGGGCCGCTGGATGCTCATGGTCGACAGCGATTTCGAGCTCCTGCCCGGCGCGATGCGCGCGCTCGAGCGCCGCTGCGTCGACGCCCCCGCCGACGTGGGCAACGTCTCGTCGATCATGGCCTGGGACAACGGCCCCCCGTCGCCCATCCCCATGCCCGACCGCGACCTCACGCTGACCTTCCCCGAGTACCTGCGCTGGGTCTCGACCCTCTCGCTCACCGAGTACTTCAACTGCGTGCGCCGCGAGGTCTTCGACGTCGTGCGCTACCCCGAGGGGCGCGCGTACGAGTCCGAGTTCAACCTCGCCCTCGCGCGGCGCTTTCGCTTCATGTTCGTGCGCGAGCGCGCGTGCCTGGCCCACACCGACGCGCGCGACCGCATCACCCGCGGCCCCGCCCTCGGGCGCGCGCGGCGCCTGCTGCGCGACGCGCCCGACTGGTCGCGCAGCGTCGAGGGCATCCTCCGCGAGCACGGCCCGGCGATGCGCGAGGCCGCGCCCGACTACTACGACCGCTGCGCGGTGCACCTCGCGAACCTGCGGCTGCTCGACGGCGACCGCCTGGGCGCCCTCGCGGCGCTCGCCGAGGCGCGCCCCGCGGTGGCGCTGCACCCGCGCACGATGCTCATCGCGGGCCTGGGCCTCGTCGACCGCAGGCTCCTGGCGCTCATGCAGGGGCTGCGGTCGTAGCCGCCCGTCACCCGAGCGCGAGCTTCACCCCGTCGAGAAAGCGCGCGGCCACGACGTCGGCGGAGTAGACCTTCGCGCGCTCGCGGGCGCGGCGCGAGAGGTCCTCGCGGCGCGCCGGGTCGTCGGCCAGCGCGAGGATGCCCCGCGCGAAGGCGTCGACGTCGCCCACGGGCGCCCAGTCGACGGCGTCGCCGGCGGTCTCGACGTTCTCGGGGATGCTCGAGCAGAGGCACGGCAGCCCCATGGCCATGGCCTCGATGAGCGCGAGCGGCATGCCCTCGTAGTACGACGTGAGCAGGAAGAGGTCGGCCGCGCGGTACGCCGTCACCGCGTCGCGCCGGCCGAGCAGCGACGCGGGCGCGCCCGTCTCGTCGATGAGGCTTTGGAGCTTCTCTCGCTCGGCGCCGAGGCCCGCGATCTGAAAGCGCAGCCGGCGGGCCTTGGCGACCTTCGCCACCGCGCGGATCGCGTCGCCGAGGCCCTTCTGCGGGTGCAGCCGCGAGAGGGTGACCACGGCGAGCTCGTCGGGCTCGAAGCCCATCGCGCGTCGGGCCTCTTCGCGCGAGGGCCCGCGCGCGGGGTCGAACTCGCGCAGGTCGACGGAGTTGGCGATCACCTGCACGCGCGAGTCAGGCACGCCGAGGCCCTCGATGTACGAGCGCCCGGTCTTCGACGACACGGCGAAGAAGCGCCGCGCGAGGCGCGCGGTGGCCGCGTCGGCGACGCGCAGCGCGTCGAAGCGCCAGCGGTCTCGCGGGGCCACCAGGCTGCGGCTCTCGTCGCTCCACACCGAGGCCTGGAGCGTGGTGACCGAGGGCGTGCGCGCGAGCGCCGCGGCGGCGCGGCCCAGCACGTCGGCGTACGTGAGCTGCGTGTGCACCACGTCGACCTCGCGGGCCATGCGCGCGGTGACGCCGAGCGCGTCGCGCAGCCCCACGGCCAGCTCGGCGCGGCGCACGTGGCGGCGGAGCTGGTCTTGAAAGCCGCTGCCCGGAAAGAATGTCACGAGGTGGTTCTCGACGCCGAGCGCCTCGAGGGGGCCCCAGAGGTTGGCAAGGTGCCGCTCGGCCCCCGAGGGGTCGAGGGAGTTGATGACGTGCAGGATGCGCATGGGAGGTGGCGGACGTGTGTGTATCGCGGGGCGTGGCGGGTATTCAGGGGGCGTCGCGAAGCGATCGGTTCACGCGCGTGAATCTATGGTATGTGCTCCGCCACTGACAACGCGAGGTGAATGATGCGGATCGGCGTCACGGGATCGGAAGGGCTCATCGGTTCGGCACTCTGCGCTGCGCTCGAGCGCGATGGACACGAGGTGCGCCGCTTCGACATCCGCAACGCCAGCGACTCGCCGCACTTCGGCGACCTGCGCGACGCCGAGCAGGTGCGGCGCCTGGTCGACGGCTGCGACGGCGTGGTGCACCTCGGCGCGATCTCGCGCGTGGTGTGGGGCGAGCGCGAGCCCGAGCGCTGCGCGGCCACCAACGAGCACGGCACGCGCTACGTCGTCGAGGCCGCCGAGGCGACGCGGACGCGGCCGTGGGTGCTCTTCTCGTCGAGCCGCGAGGTGTACGGCGAGCCCACGCGCCTGCCGGTGCACGAGGACCTCGCCCTCGCGCCGGTGAACGTCTACGGCCGTTCGAAGGCCGCGGGCGAGCGCGCGGTGAACGAGGGCCGCGCGCGCGGCCTGCGCACGGCGGTGCTGCGCTTCTCGAACGTCTACGGCTCCACGCGCGACCACGCCGACCGGGTGATCCCCGCGTTCTGCCGCGGCGCCGCGCTCGGGCAGGCGCTGCGCGTCGACGGGCCGCTGCACACGTTCGACTTCACGCACCTCGACGACACGCTCGACGGCATCCGCAAGACGATCGAGCTCCTGGCCGCGGGCGAGCGCGCGCTGCCGCCGATTCACCTCGTCACGGGCCGCCCCACGACGCTCGGCCAGCTCGCGGTGATGGCCGCCGCGGCCGGCGGGTGGCGCTCGGAGATCCACGAGGCCCCGTCGCGCACCTTCGACGTCTCGCGCTTCTGCGGCGACCCCTCGCGCGCGAAGCAGGTGCTCGGGTGGACGGCGAAGCGCATGGTCGACGACGGCGTCGCGGCCTTCGTGCGCGACTTCGCGCGCGAGCACGGCACGCTCGGCGAGCTCCCTCCGGCCTGAGCGACGAGACTCCCACGACACTCTTGACGGGATCTTCACCCTGGGAGAAGGGTGCGTTCCGCCCATGCGACCGTACGCACCCCTCCTCGCCGCCGCGCTCATGGCCGGCGCCGTCTCCACAGCGGTTTTCGCACAACCCAGGC
>JBDHVF010000874.1:0-3816 GCA_039809605.1 Polyangiales bacterium
CGAGGCGCCGTCGCGCGCGCGCCGCGCCACCGCCGCGCCCGCGAGGGGCGCCGCCCAGAGGGCCGCGCACGCGAGGAGGAGCGGGCTCACGCGTCCCCTCCCCTGCGCGGCTGGCCGAGGAGCCTGCGCTCGGCGGCGTCGATCGCGCCGGCCGCGGCGAGGAAGGGCCGCGCGACCCAGCGGTCGAGGGCGGCCTCGACTTCGAATCGCTCGAGCGCGAGGCGGTAGACGAAGCGCCGCGCGCCCGGCCCGAGGAGCTCGTGACGCGCGGTCGGCATGTCGGCGCCGCCGAGCGCGGCGCGGCGCGCGAGGGCGTCTTGCAGCGTCGAGGGCGTGCGGAGAAACTGGTAGTACCGCAGCGTCGCGTGGGCGACGAGGTGCAGCGTCGCGAGGCGGTCGAGGCCCGCGCCGCACTCGACGAACATCAGCCCCACCTGGCTGATGGTGGCGTACGCGAGCGCGGTCTTGGCGTCGGCGCTCACCTGGCCGCTGAGCGCGCCCATCACCGCGGTGACGAGCCCGATCGCGACGAGGGCCAGGCGCGCGGCCGGGGCGGATTCGAAGAGCGGCGCGGCGCGCACGAGGAGGTACACCCCGAGGTGCACCGACAGGCCGCCGTAGAAGACCGCGCTCGACGCGGTGGGGCCCTCCATCGCGCGGGGGAGCCATCCCCCGACGGGGAACTGCGCCGACTTGCCCATGGCCGCGAGGGTGAGCGAGAGGGCGATGACCAGCGCCGCGGCCCCGTGCGGCGCGTGCGTTCGGGAGAACACCGTGGTGTGCGCCGAGAGGTGCAGCGCGACGGCGGCGACGAGCAGCCCCACGTCGCAGAGGCGGTAGGTGACGAGCAGGCGCAGCGACGCGCGCGAGGGCCCGGCGCGCTCGTGAAAGAAGCCCACGAGGAGCACCGAGGTCATGCCCACCGCCTCCCACCCGGCGAGCATGAGGTCGAGGCTGCCGGCGAAGACCGCGAGCTGGAGCCCCGCGGCGAACATGCACATCAGCAGGAAGAAGCGCCGGAAGCCCGGCTCGCGGTGCAGGTAGTTCACCGAGAAGCGGCTCGTCGCGAGGATGAGCACGGCCGCGCACCCGCCCACCGCGACGGAGAGGGGGTCGGCGCGAAGCACCACGTCGAAGCCGTAGTCGTCGGCGCGGTACCACCGCCCGAGGGGCACGTCGCGCGGCGCGCGCGCGAGGGCCGCCCCGGCGGCGACGCCGAGCGCCGAGAGCCACAGCGCGGCGTGGGCGACGGTCACCACGGCGCGCTCGCTCACGCCCCGGCGCAGCAGGATCATCGCCGCGATCACGGCCGCGCCCGCGGCGGGCGCCGCGGGGGCGAGCGCGACGAGGGGCTCGAGGGCGCTCACGGTCGCGCCCCCTCGGGCACGACGCGCGCGGGCGGCACGAAGCCGTCGTGGCCCGCGTACCAGTCCGACGAGCGGAGCACGGTGGCGACGGGGGCGCCGTCGGAGCTCCATGGGCGGAAGCCCTCGCGCGCGTCGAAGGTGTGCATGGCGCCCGTGTCGGGGTCGACGGTGGCGACGCGCACCCACTCGTTGCGCACGAGCTCGGCGACGCCCGGCGCGCGGTCGAGGATGGCGCCGAGCGCCGCGGGCGTGGTCTCGACGAGCATGTGGAGCCGCACGGGCTCGTGGATCTCGATCATCTGCCTCGGGAGGCCGGTGCGCAGGTCGCTCGACGCGCCGTTCATCACGGCGAAGAGCCCGGTGACGTTGTGCGGGAGCTTGGTGCCGGCGCCGAGGCGCTCGTTGTCGACCGTCGAGAAGAAATATTCGAGGTTGATGCCCGCGCCGACGGGCCCCACGGCGAGCAGCGTGCGCTCGAGCACGGCGCCGTCGCGGTCGAGCGTGGGGTCGTACGACACGAGGAACGCGCGGCGGTCGAGGAAGAGCCCGCGCGTGAGGGCGCGCCGCCCGACGACGCACGACGCGTTGGTGGCGTGGCCGAGCTCGGGGCGGGCCTGGCTGAGGTCCACGGCGCGCTCGCGCACGTGCTCGAGCGCCGCGTCGAGCGACGGGCCGCGCGGGGCCGAGGCGAAGCGCCGGCAGCGCTCGTGCGCGTTGCGCCGCAGGGCCTCGTCGAGCAGGGCCCGCGCGGCGTCGAGCGGGCGCTTGTGAGACGCGGGCACGGCCTCGAGGTCGAGCAGGCGGACGGCGTCGGCGCAGGTGTCGTGCACGCCGCCGACGAAGACGGTTCCGTCGGGGATGTCGACGCCGCGCCGGCGCAGCCGCGCGCGCACCTCGGGGCGGTTGGCCATGCGCGCGAAGAGGCGCGCGTTGGGGCCGCCGCTGCGCCCGCCGCACGCGCCGCACGAGTACGCGGCGAAGTGGGGGTTGTTCGCGCTCGACGAGTCGTGGCCGAGCACGATCACCACGGGCGGCATGGGCCCCACCATGCCGAGGTTCTCGAGCAGCGCGCCGACGCGCTCGGCCTTCTCGTCGACGGTGAAGCCGTCGAGCAGCGCGGCGGCGGCGGCCCGCTCGCTCGCGTCGCGGGCCGCGGTGAGGCGCGTCTCGGGCGTGGGCAGCAGGCGGTCGGCGGCGCGGCGGCGCAGCGCGGCGGCGGCGCGCGGGGCGAACACCTGCAGGAGCAGGGGCACCGTCGCGACGAAGCCCGAGAGGGCCGTGACGAGGGGCGCGAGCACGAGCGAGCGCGAGGCGCGGTGAAAGGCCGCGTCGAGGCGGCCCCAGCGGCGCAGCCTGCGCACGCGGGTCTCGGCGAGGGCGGCGTGGTCGGAGACGGCCTCCTCGGCGATGCGGTGGCGCGGCTCGACCACCACGGGGCAGAGCGGGAAGGTGCTCGGGTCGTCGATGCCCTGGTACGCGATGGCGAGGTTGAAGAAGCCCGCGGCGCCGTGGGTGAGCACGCGCCCGGAGGTCTCCTCGAGGTGCCTGCGCAGCGACTCCTCGCGGTCGTCGATGCACGTGATCACCGCGACGTCGGGCTCGGCCTCGCCCCTCGGGTCGCCGCGGTGGGCGGCCACGGCGCGCAGCAGGTCGTCGCGGTAGTGCGTCTCGTACGCCTCGTGCCAGAGCCTCGCGCGGGCGCGCGCGTCGGTGCCGTGCACCAGGGCGCAGAGGGCGGCCACCTCGCCGTCGGCGAGCGCGAGCAGCCCGGGCGCGCACACGCCCGCGTGCTGGCAGAGGCGAAAGAGCGGCCACGCGAGCGAGGCGTCGGGGTCGTGCGCGGCGGGCTCGCGCGAGGCCGCGAGCGCGCGGAGCGGCGCGAGGCCCGACGGCAGGCGGTGGCGCGCGCGCGCCTCGGCGACGGCGAGGCCGTCGAGCACGAGGCGCACGGCGAAGAAGTCCATGAGCGTCACGCGCGCCTCGGCGCGGGGCGCCTGCGCCATGCGGTGGAACATGCCCGCCCAGCCCGCGAGCTGCAGGAGCGTGGCCTCGACGAAGGCCTCGAGGTCGTCGGCCGCGACGTCGAGGGCGGCGAGCGCGTCGAGGGCGACGTCCTCGGCGGACATGTCGAGCGCCGCCCACGCGCGCAGCATCCGTCCGAGCGACGCGAGCCACGCGTGGCGCACGGCGCGGCCCGCGGTGACCGTGCGCGACCAGGCGTAGAAGAAGCCCCGGTCGCGGTCGGGCATCGCGCCGTGCGCCTGCCCGCGGTCGAGGAAGGCCGCGCACGCGGGGATGAGCACCGGGTGGACGAGGTCGCTCGGGTCTTCGTGCGTGAGCGCGACGAGCAGGTCGCGGTGAAAGCGCGGCGCCACGGGCGGGCGCGGCGGCGGCGGCAGCGCGCGCGTGCGCAGCCTGCACGCGGCCCAGAGCGCGGCGGCGGGCCCGT
>JBDHVF010000875.1:0-3814 GCA_039809605.1 Polyangiales bacterium
CGCGGCCACCGCCGCGATGCCCGTCGCGCGGGGCTCCGCGCCGGCCGCGCGCCCGCGGCCCCAGACCAGCGTCGGCCCCGCGTACACGGGCGGCGCCGTGCGCCAGGCCACGCTGCCCCCCACGTCGGCCACGCGCTCGAGCGCCCCGTCGGCCGTCCCATCGGACCACGGCTGGTACGCGGGCATCCGCGACGTGCCCGTGGGCCCGCTCAGCCGGAAGGACCTCGCCGCGCGCGTCGCCGCGGGCGACGTGACGCCCGAGACGCTCGTGTGGCGCGAGGGCCTCGACGACTGGCGCCCGCTGCAAGGGCTCCCCGAGCTCGGCGACCTGCTGCGCCCCTCGGGCGCCTCGTCGAACCCGCCCCTGCGCACCCCCATCAACAGCCCGCTGCCCGCGCGCAGCTCGCGGCCCGCCGTCACCGACGACGACGAAGAGGCCACGCGCGTCTCGGGCCTCGACCCCTCGCTCGCGGGCCTCGTCGCGCGCTCGATCCGCCCGTCGGATCAGAGCCCGTCGAGGCCCTCGCCCCCCGCGGAGCGCCCGAAGCCGGGCTCCCCGATGCTCTCTCCCCTCGCCCGCGCGGCGCCCGCGCAGCGCAGCGCGACGCCCGCGCCGGCCCCGAAGGCGCTCGAGCAGCCCGAGGAGCCGAGCGCGGTGTTCCCCCCGCCCGAGAAGCCCGCGCCCGCGAGCTCGGTCAACCGCGTCGCGCCGAGGCCCACGTCCGACGAGTCGAAGCCCTCGGGGCCCGCGCCCGTCGCGTCGCCCCTGCCGAGCGCGTCCCTCGCGCCGGGCCCGCCGTCGGGGCCCGTTGAAAAAGCCCCCTCGCAGCGCGTGCCCGCGAAGCCCCCCACGATGGACGACTTCCACGCCGCGCTCCCCGACGACCTCTTCGGGTCGAGCCTGCAGGGCACGCACGCGGCGCCGACGGCGACCTCCTCCGCGCGCCCCGACGCGCCGCGCACGCCCTCGGTCCTCTCGACGCCGCCCGTGCCCGCGACCGTCACGGGCCCCGACCTCGCGCCTCCGCCCGTCGCGCCCGCGCCCGCGCCCGCGCACCACGGCCTCCCCGTGAGCGCGTGGCTGCTCATGATCGGCGTGCTGATCGCGGGCGTCGGGGGCGGCGTCTACATCGGCCGCCGCAACCAGCCCACGGTGCAGTCCGACGCGCCGCGCCCGCTCCAGACCCGCCGCCCTCCGCCGCAGAACGTGGCGCCGCCGCAGAACGTGGCCGCGCCGCAGCCCTCGCACGACGCGGCCCCCGCGGCGACCGACGCGAGCGCCGCGCCGCAGGCCGCCTCGGCCCGCAGCGCGCTCGTGGCGCAGGGCCTCCGCGACAGCCACGTCGTCGACGCGTGCTGGCAGCAGACCCTCCGGCAGAACCCCCAGCTCCGCACGAGCGCGGTGACCATCGACGTGGCCGTCGACGCCACCGGGCGCTTCACCACCGTCACGGTGGCCGAGAGCCCCGACCCCCGCTTCGACGCGTGCCTGCGCGAGCGCCTCGCGAGCGTCGCGCCCATCGCCGCGGGCGAGCCCGCCGAGGCGCGCACCGCGGTCACGCTCGCCGTCCACAACTGACCGCCCCCGCCGCTCACGCCCCAAGCGCCGGCTGTGGTAATGGCCCGGTGCGTATGGACAACCTCATCATCGAAGGCGGCGTCGCCCTCCACGGCACGATCCGCGTGTCGGGCGCCAAGAACGCGGCGCTGCCCATCCTGAGCGCGGCGCTGCTCACCGAGGGCGAGTGCACCTTCCGCAACGTGCCGCGGCTGCGCGACATCGACACGATGGCGGCGCTCCTTCGCTTCATGGGCGCCGAGACCGAGGTGAACCCGCCGGTGGTGCGCGTGCGCACCGGCACGCTCAAGCGCACCGAGGCGCCCTACGAGCTCGTGAAGCAGATGCGCGCGTCGGTGCTCGTGCTCGGGCCCCTGGTGGCCCGCTACGGCCGCGCGCGCGTGTCGCTGCCGGGCGGGTGCGCCATCGGCGCGCGCCCCATCGACCAGCACCTCAAGGGCCTCGAGGCCATGGGCGCCACGATCCGCCTCGACCACGGGTACGTGCTCGCCGAGTGCCCGCGGCTGCGCGGCGCCACCATCCACCTCGACATGGCCACGGTCACGGGCACCGAGAACCTCATGATGGCCGCCGCGCTCGCCAAGGGGCACACGCAGCTCATCGGCGCCGCGCGCGAGCCCGAGGTCGAGGAGCTCGGGCGCGTGCTCAACAAGATGGGCGCGCGCATCGACGGCGCGGGCACCGACGTGATCCACATCGAGGGCGTCGACGCGCTGCACCCCGTCGACCACGCGATCATCCCCGACCGCATCGAGGCCGGCACCTTCATGATCGCCGCGGCGGCCACGGGCGGAGACGTGCTCGTCGACGGGGTGATCCCCGAGCACGTCGAGCCCACGAGCGCCAAGATGCGCGCCGCGGGCGTCGAGATCGCGCGCGAAGAGGGCGGCCTGCGCGTGCGCTCGCCGGGCGCGAGGGAGCTCCGCGGGGTCGACATCACCACGGCGCCGCACCCGGGCTTTCCCACCGACATGCAGGCGCAGTTCATGGCGCTGATGACCCTGGCGCGGGGCACGAGCGTGGTGACCGAGTCGGTGTTCGAGAACCGCTTCATGCACGTGCCCGAACTCTCGCGCATGGGGGCCAACATCGAGGTGCGCGGGCGCGTGGCGGTGGTGAGCGGCGCCCCCTCGCTCGAGGGCGCGAGCGTGATGGCGACGGACCTGCGCGCGAGCGCGAGCCTGGTGATCGCCGGCCTGGTCGCGGGCGGCACCACCGAGGTGCTGCGCGTCTACCACCTCGACCGGGGCTACGAGGCCATCGAGACGCGCCTCGGGCCGCTCGGCGCGCGCATCCGTCGCGTGCGCGGCAACCTGTGACCGCGCGCCCGCTCACCGTCGCGCTCCCCAAGGGGCGCCTCGCGAAGCAGCTCGCCCCGCGCTTCGCCCGCGCGGGCGTGGCGCCCGAGACCTTCTCCGACCACGACCGGCGGCTCCAGCGCGACGCGGCCATGGGCCCGCTGGCGGTGCGCTTCCTCATGCTCAAGCCCGACGACGTGCCCACCTACGTGGAGCACGGCGCGGCCGACGCGGGCGTGGTGGGGCGCGACGTGCTGCTCGAGCGCGGCAGCGACCTCTACGTGCCGCTCGACCTGGGCCTCGGGCGCTGCCGCATGGTGGTGGCCGCGCCCGAGGGCCGCGGCGAGCCGTCGCCGGGCCACGCCCTGCGCGTGGCGACCAAGTACCCGCGCATCGCCGCGGCCCACTACGCCGCGCGGGGCGTCGACGTCGAGGTGATCTACGTGCAGGGCTCGGTCGAGACGGCGCCGCTCGTGGGGCTCTCCGACGTGATCGTCGACCTCGTCGAGACGGGCGAGACGCTGCGGCAGAACGGGCTCACGGTGCGCGAGGCCGTGTGCGAGGTGAGCGCGGTGGTGGTCGCCAACCGCGTGGGCATGAAGCTCCGCCGCGCGGAGATCCGCGCGCTCACCGAGTGCCTCGCCGCGGGCTGAGCGCCCCCGTCACTCCACCGCGCCGGCGCGCCGGCGACCGGGCCGCTCGGCGAGCGTGGTGGGGCCGTCGATCGTGAGGTACGGCCGCATGTGACGCAGCGTCGCGCGGCCGATGCCGCGCACGCGCATGAGGTCGTCGACGTGGCGAAAGCGCGTCACCCGCTCGCGCAGCCGCACGATCGCGTCGGCGCGCGCGGGGCCGATGCCGGGCACGCGCACCAGCTCGTCGGCCCCCGCGGTGTTGACGTTCACCGCGCCCTCGGGCGCCGGCGCGATCGCCGCCG
>JBDHVF010000876.1:0-3813 GCA_039809605.1 Polyangiales bacterium
CGAGGCGCGCGCGCTGGCGGGCGAGCGCGGCGGCGTCGGGCTCGGCGATCGCGGCGGAGAGCTCGCGGCCGAGGGACGCGACGGGGTCGTGGGAGGGCTTCGGGTCGGGCGGGGTCACGGGGGGCTCCATCGTCCGCCCTGCGCGAGGCGCCGGGCGAGTTCGGGGTGCTGGGCGGCCTGCGCGACGAAGCGCTGCTCGGCGCGCGCGAGCCAGCGCTTGACGGTGGCGAGCGAGCAGCCGCAGGCCTCGGCCACCACGGTGAGCTCCTCGCCGTGGACGTGCCGCAGGGTGAAGGCCAGGCGCTCGTCGGTGGGCAGCGTGTCGAGCACGCGCCACGTGGCGCGCAGCGCGTCGCGCGCCGCGTGGTCGTCGACCCACGGGGGCTCGGGGAGCTCCCCCTCGGCGAGGTGCAGAAAGCGCCGCACGCGGCGTCGCCGGAGCTCCGCGCGGGCGACGCGCACGGCGATGGTGGTGACCCACGCGCGCAGCGCGCCCTCGTCGCGCAGCGACCCGATGGAGCGCAGCACCTCGAGGAAGGTCTCCTGCACGCGGTCGTCGTGGTCGGGGCCGCCGCCGAGCACGCGCAGGAGCACGCGGTTGACGAGCGCGCCGTAGCGGTCGAAGAGCGCCGCGGGCGCGGAGGGATCGCCCTCGCGGAGCCCCCGCGCGAGGCGCGCGTCGTCGTCGTCGCGCTCGCCCTCGGGGGCGGCGCGCACGAGCGACAGCGATGGCCTTCGGGCGCCAGGGGGCGACATCGTCGGTGCCCTCTCAGTGTGCCTCGGGCCTCGTCCACGGCTCACGCGCCGCGCGCATTTTGGTGAGCCGCGCCGCTTGCGCCGCGCCACTGATGGATCGAGAAGGTCCCCGCGTGTGCGCTTCGAAAACGCCCGCGCGCCCCGATCGGCACGGCCCCGCGCTCGTCGTTGACGCGCCTGGGGATTGTGCGTACCGTCCGCGCACCCTGCGGGGTGGCGCGGCGAGACGCGCGCTCGCACGCGGCGTCTCTCGAAAGGAAATGGGTTGCCCGTGCAGCTCCGGACGTTCACCTACCTCGACGTGCTCCAGCCCCAGCTCACGGGGTTCTTTCAGACGGTGGCCGCGGGCTTTCAGCCCCTCTCGGGCCAGTGCTCGCTGCTCGTCGAGGTCGCGCCGGGCATCTCGATCAACGCGGTGACCGACGTGGCGCTCAAGCGCGCGAAGGTCTACCCCGGCATGCAGATCGTCGAGCGCGCCTACGGCCTGCTCGAGCTCCACAGCTACGACCAGGGCGACGTGCGCGCGGCCGGCGAGGCCATCCTCGAGCGCCTCGGCGTGAAGGAGAGCGACCGCCTCGCGCCCGAGATCGTGTCGCGCGAGATCATCCGCGGCATCGACGGCCACCAGGCGATGATCGTCAACCGCATGCGTCACGGGCAGCTCCTCCTCGAGACCGAGAGCCTGTACGTGCTCGAGACGCACCCCGCGGGCTACGCGGCCCTGGCCGCCAACGAGGCCGAGAAGGCCGCGAACATCAACCTCCTCGAGGTGATCACCTTCGGCGCGTTCGGGCGGCTCTACCTCGGCGGCTCCGAGGAGGAGATCAACCAGGCCGCCGCCGCCGCCGAGCGCGCGCTCGCGTCGGTCAAGGGCCGCAAGAAGGGCGCGGCGTGATGGAGTCTCTGCGCGGCCAGCACGTGATCGTCACCGGCGCCGGCGGGGCGCTGGGCGCGAGCGTGTGTGCCGCGCTGGTCGCCTCGGGGGCGCGGGTGCTCGCGACCGACCGCAAGCGCACGGCGCTCGACGCGCTGCGCGCCGAGCTGGCCCACCACGAGCGCTTGAACGTCGCCGAGGCCGACCTCTCGACCGGGGCGCACGTCGAGGCCCTCTTCGACGCGGCCGAGCGCGGCGGCGGCGCGCTCGACGGCGCGGTGCACTGCGTGGGCGCGTTCGCGGCGGGGTCGCTCGTCGACACCGACGACGAGACGCTCGACCGGATGCTCCAGGCGAACTTCGTCGCGGCGGCGCGGGTGCTCCGCGCGGCGCTGCGGCGCATGCAGCCGCGCGGGCGCGGGCGCGTGGTGGCGATCGTGGGCCTCGCGGCCGAGGCGCCCTCGCCCGGCGCGGCGGCGTACGGGGCTTCGAAGGCCGCGCTCGCGCACCTGATCCGCTCGGCGGCCGCGGCGGCGCGATCGTGCGGGGTCACGGTCAACGGCGTGATGCCCGGCACCATGGACACACCGGCCAACCGCGCGGCGATGCCCCACGCGGACCCGGCCGGGTGGGTCTCGACCGCGACGGTCGCGAAGGCCGTCGCCTCGCTCCTCGGCGACGCGGGCGAGGGCGTGAGCGGCACGCTCGTGCGCCTGCCCGACCGGGGGGCGACGTAACGAACGGTCTCCGCGGGGCGTCACGTGACGCCGCGATGACATCGACAGACACCGCCGCGGCGCGATGGGCGCAACGGCGACGAGCACGACGACGACCAGGAGGATCCCAGTGACGCATAAGTTCGGATGGCTTTCCCTGATGCTTTCGGCCGGCCTCGCGATCGGCTGTGGCAGCGACAACACCGGCAACCCGTCGCCCACCAACGACACGCCCCCCGTCGACGACACCCCCGTGGTGACCGACAACCCCACGCCCTCGGACGTGCGTGACGCGGGCGGCGACGCGCGCGCCGACGCCGCGACCCCGACCGACGGCCCCGCGAGCCGCGCGGGCGCCTCGTGCACCATGCCCGGCGAGGCCGACCCGGCCTGCGGCGACGGCGACCTTCAGTGCGTCCCCACGCAGACCACGCCGATCTGCACCGCCGACTGCGAGAACAACTCGTCGCAGGCGATGGAGCGCGCGGCCTGCGGCGGCAACGGCTCGACGTGCCTCACGCAGGGCGACCCCCCCGGCATGACGGCTTCGCTCTGCGCGGCCGCCTGCCGCCCGGCGGGCACCACGCCGGCGACGATGGCGTGCCGCGCGGGCAACGTCTGCACGGGCTGGTGGTTCACGCACGCGGGCGGCCGCCCCGACACGACGGGCTGCTTCCCGTTCTGCGACGCCGACTCGCAGTGCGGCATGGGCATGCACTGCAACACCCGCACGGGTGACTGCGGCCCGATGGGCGTCGACATGACCCGCCTGCCCGACGGCGCGCCCTGCAACCCGCGCATGACCGTGATGGTGCCCGGCGAGACGCAGCCGCGGAACATCCAGTGCCGCGGCATCTGCTTCCGCGTCACCGACGACCAGACGCAGGGCATCTGCGGCTCGCTGATGAACATCCGCGCGTCGACGATGTGCCCCGACGACCCCGACAACGTGCAGCCCCGCGCGCCGATGGGCACCGACAACCTCGCGCTCTGCATCTGGCGCGGGTGCACCACGAACAGCGACTGCCGCTCGCCGCACATCTGCCGCTTCCCCGAGCAGGACGGCATGCCGGTCACCGACGCCGACCCGCTCTGCGACTACCCGACGATGGCGCAGCGCACGGGCATCGCCGGCGACGGCGGCATGCCGGGCGACGCCGCGACCGACGCGCCCACCGACCGCCCCGCCGACGCGGCCCCGACCGACGTGACTCCGACCGACGCGGCCCCCGCCGACGCGGCCCCCACCGACGCGGCCGTGACCGACGGCGGCTCGGCCGGCTGATCGACCCTCCCCCCGTCCCCCTCCCGCGGACGCGGGAGGGGGTGCCTCGGAGTAGCCTGCATACCCTCACCCCCCGCCCTCTCCCGCGAGGTCGCGGGAGAGGGAGCGCTGCCGCGTGCGAGCTGAGCGCGTGAGCGATCGCGCTGCCGCGTGCGAGCTGAGCGCGTGAGCGATCGCGCTGC
>JBDHVF010000877.1:0-3801 GCA_039809605.1 Polyangiales bacterium
CGCGGCCTCGGTGATCGCCTCCGACGAGGGCGGCGCCGCCCCGTCGGTCGGCAGCGGCGGCGGCGGCCGCTGCGCGCGCGCGCTCTCGCCCGACGCCGAGACGCGCGGGGCGCCCGCGGAGCTGTGGCTGTGAAACTCGCCCGTGAGGCTCGTGCCCAGGCCCAGCACCGCGACGCCCGCGTGCCGGATCGCCGCGATGAGCTCCTCCATCGTCTGGAAGCGCTCCTCGGGGGTCTTGGCCATGCAGCGGTAGACGATCTCTTCGATGGGCTGCGGCACGGCCACGAGGGGGTTGACCGACTGCATCGTGGGCACCGGCTCGTTGACGTGCGCGAGCAGCAGGTTGGCCGAGTTCGGGCGGTCGTAGGGCACCTTGCCCGTGAGCATCTCGAAGAGGATCACCCCGAGCGCGTACACGTCCGTCGCGGCCGTGACCCGGTCGCCGCGGATCTGCTCGGGGGCCATGTACTTCGGCGATCCCATGAAGAGACCGGTCTTGGTGAGGCTCTCGCCGTCGGGCTCGTCGAGGTTCTTCACCAGCCCGAAGTCGAGCACCTTCACGAAATCGGCGTCGTCGTCGTGGCGGATGAGGAAGATGTTCGCGGGCTTGAGGTCGCGGTGAATGACCCCCTGCCCGTGCGCCTCGCGCAGCGAGCGGGCCACCTGCACGACGATGTGCAGCGCGCGCCCCGGCTCGAGCGCGCCCTCCTCGCGGATGAGACGGTGGAGCGTCTTCCCCTCGAGGAACTCCATCGCCATGAAGTACACGCCGTCGGCCGTCTCGCCGTAGTCGTAGACGGTGACCGTGTTCGGGTGCTTGAGCCGCGAGACCACCGAGGCCTCGAGCGTGAAGCGCTTGCTGAACTCCGGGTCGCTGTCGCCCGAGTAGTTGGGGTGCAGCACCTTCACCGCCACGATGCGACCGAGGGGCGACTGCTCGGCCTTGTAGACCTTGCCCATGCCTCCCTTGGCGACCAGGCCGAGGATCTTGAATCGCTCGTTGATCGTGGTCCCGATGAGGGGATCGGGCTGCATGGAAGAGGGTTGGGCCATCACTCGTCGTGGAAGGGGGGCGCGGGCGCTCTCCTTGGGCGCGTGGCGCCGCCGGGTGCATGGGTTCCCCCCGGCGTGGAGCGTCGCGCGAATTGTGGCACCGCGCTCGCGCGCGCGTCAATCAACGCGATGGCTCCGCGGTTGCGGCGCGCCGCCGGCCGTGCTGACCTTCGCGGCAGTTGTTTCTGTTCACCGCAAGGAGCGCCGGATCCATGACCAGACGCCTGATGGGCATCCTCCTCGGGGGACTCGCGCTCGCGAGCCTGCCGACGGTCGCGCGCGCGCAGAGCGCCGACACCACCGAGCTCGTGATCGACTTCGACGACGGCACGCCGGCCTCCGAGGTCGCGCACATCACCCATGACCTCGGGATCACCGCCGCGCCCAACAGCGCCTTCGCCGACGAAGACGGGATCTACCGCGCGGTGGTGCCCCGCGAGCGCGCCGCGGACCTCCTGCGCCGGCTCAACGCCGACGGCCACGTGCAGGGCGCCGACGAGAACGTGGAGATGCGCGCGCTCTTCGTGCCCAACGACCCGATGCTCCCGCAGCAGTGGGGCCTGAAGCGCGTGGGCACCGAGCGGTCGTGGGACGTCACCTGCGGCCAGGGCGTGACCGTGGCCGTCGTCGACACGGGCGTCGCGTGCGAGAACCACGGGGAGTTCACCCGCATCCCCGACCTCGCGGGCACGCGGTGCATCCCGGGCTGGAACTTCGTCTCGGGCGACGCCCACGCGAACGACGACCAGGGCCACGGCACCCACGTCGCGGGCACCATCGCGCAGACGACCAACAACGGCCTCGGCACCGCGGGCGTGGCCTACTGCGCCACCATCATGCCCGTGAAGGTGCTCGACGCGCGCGGCCGCGGCACGCTCGCCAACGTGGCCGAGGGCATCCGCTGGGCGGCCGACCACGGCGCGCAGGTGATCAACCTCTCGCTCGGCGGCGGCGGCCACTCGCGCGTGATGGCGCAGGCCGTCGAGTACGCGCGCTCCAAGGGCACCACCGTGGTGTGCGCCGCGGGCAACAACGGGCGCTACGTCGAGAGCCCCGCGGTCGAGCCCGGCTCGGTGGCCGTCAGCGCCATCGACGAGGGCGACCAGATCGCGTTCTTCAGCTCGCGCGGGCCCGAGGTCGACGTGGCCGCGCCGGGCGTGCGCATCCTGCAGCAGACCATCTGCGAGAACGGGCGCAACCGCTGCGAGCAGTTCGCCGCGTGGTCGGGCACCTCGATGGCCGCGCCCCACGTGGCGGGCGTCGCCGCGCTGCTCTACTCGCTCGGCGTCACCGACCCCGACGCCGTCGAAGCGGCCCTCAAGTCGTACGCCTCCAAGCCCGCCCACGGGGGCTCGGAGCGCGAGCTCTACGGCGCCGGCGTGGCGAGCGCCTCTCAAGCCGCCGACGGCGTGCTCTGGCACGCGGGCATGGTGCGCCTCGCGGCCCTCGCGGCCCTCGCCGCCCTCGTCGCGTGGCGCGTGCGGAGAAAGCACGGCGAGCTCTCGTGGGGGTGGGTCGTGCCCGCGCTCCTCACGGGCGTCGGAGGCTTCTTCCTCTCGCGCTTCGTCTCGCACCTCATCCCCGGCGTCGACCTCGCGATGCAGCCCCTGGCCGCGTGGGACACGCCCCTGCTCGGATCGCGCTGGCACGCGTGGCTGCCCTTCGCCAACGCGGGCGTGGCCGTCGGCCTCGTGGGCCTCGGGTTCAGCCGCAAGGCCCTGCGCGCGCCCATCGGCGGCGTCGCCCTCGGCATCGCGTCGTACCTCGTCGCAGAGGTCTTTCTCGGCCAGGCCCACGCGCCCCTCGGCACGCTGCTCTACTGGGCGTGGACGCTCTCCAACGCGGCCGTCTGCCTCTGGATCGCCCGCATCGGCGTCGACCGCAAGACCGCGTAGCCCCGTCGCTTGACCCCCGCCGGGCGCGCGGTGTTCGATGCGCGACACCCGGTGCCTCACGCGATCCCCTCCGCTCACCGTCTCACGCTCACGATCCTCGCGCTCGCGCTCGCGGCCCTCGCGCTCCTGGGCCCGCGCGCGGCCTCGGCCGACCCCGCGCGGAGGGTCTACGTCGGGGTCTACCTCCGCGACGTCACGCGCTTCGACCAGCGCAACGGGACCTTCGACGTCGACATGGAGGCGTGGGCCAAGTGGCTCGGTGACTTCGACCCCGCGGCGCTGCGCGTGGCGAACGAGGCCTCGCTCACGCGCGACGACCTCGGGGCCGACGACGACCACGGCTGGCACGTGCGGCGGTGGCGCATGCGCGGGACGCTCCGCGGAGAGTTCCCGCTGCACCGCTTCCCCTTCGACGCCCAGCGGCTCGGGGTGGAGTTCGAGCTGCCCGAGCGCGACGCGACCCTGGTGCCCGACCTCACGGGCAGCGGGATGGAGTCGCACTTCAGCGTCACGGGCTGGAACTACGAGCCGCAGTTCCGCCCGCGCGCCGAGCGCCTCGTGTACCCGTCGGACCTCGGGAGCCTCGCCCACGAGGGCGAACGCACGGTCGTCCACCGCGCGCGCTTCGAAGTCACCCTGCGGCGCCCCGCGATCACCGTCGCGCTCAAGCTCTTCCTCCCGCTCGTGCTCATCCTGCTCGTGGCCCTCGTGGCGCTCTTTCTCCCCGCCGACCTCATCGACGCCCGCTCGGGCATCGGCGTCACCGCGCTCCTGGCGTGCTTCGCGTTCCAGTTCACCGTGGCCGGCACCATCCCCGACGTGGCCTACCTCACCGTGGCCGACGCGCTCTTCA
>JBDHVF010000878.1:0-3801 GCA_039809605.1 Polyangiales bacterium
CCCTCGCAGCCCCGGCCGCGGTGGGAGCGCGCGCTGCCGTTGCACACGCACTGCCCGCCGGTCGCCGCGGGGCCCGTGGTGGTGCTGCCCGCGTTTCACTCGAGCGCGGTCACGGGCGCGGCGCGGGGCCTGCTCGCGGCCGACGGCGCCGACCTGTGGACCGCGCGACCTCCCGAGCGCGTGGGCACCTGCGGCGCGATCGAGGGGGGCACCTACTACCAGGTGATCGACGACGCGCTCGTGGGCTACGCCGTGGCCGACGGGCGTCCCCGCGCACGCGTCCCGCTCCCCGTCGCGCTCACGTCAGACACCGCCGCGCTCATGGACGGCGTCCTCTACCTGAGCGCGCGCGGGAGGCTCACGGGCGTCGACGTGGTGGGCGGCCACGTGGCCGTGTCGGTCGAGACGGGCGCGGCCTCGTGCGAGGGCGTGGTCGTGTGGGGAGGCCGCGGCGCGGCGGTGACGCGCGACCCCGCGCTGGTGGTCGGCTTCGAGTGATTGTGGTCGCGCGCGCGGGCGGTTGGTGCACAATCGCGCGCGATGCAACGAGAACGACTCCGGCGCGGCGCCACGAGCCTCGGCGGCGGCGACGCGCGCTTCGTGCTGTGGGCCCCGTCGTTTCGCGACGTGGCGATCGAGGGCGTGAAGGTGCTCGGCGAGAACGTCAACCGCGGCAGGAGCCTCGCGATGACCCTCGCCGACGACGGCGAGCACTGGGTGGCCGAGGGCAGGATCGAGGGCCCCGCGGCCTACTACGAGTACGTGGTCGACGCGCGCGTCCGCTCGACGGGCCGCGCGTACCGGGCGCGCGTGTCGGACCCGTACGCGCGCGAGGTGTTCCGCGACTTCCGCTCGGTGCTGCGCGCCGACGAGCGGCCGCACGCGTTCGCGCCCTTCGCGCGCCCGGCGCTGCGCGACCTCGTGGTGTACGAGCTCCACGTCTACAACTTCACGGCCGAAGACCCGGCCGTGAGCGGGCTCATCCGCGGCACCTACGCGGGCGTGAAGGAGAAGCTCACGCACCTGATCGACCTCGGGGTCAACGCCGTCGAGCTCATGCCCGTGTTCGACTACTCCGACCCGTGGCACGTGGGCGTGCGGTGGAACTACATCACGGCCTGCCACCTCTGCGCGCCGCACCGCAGCTACGCAGCCCGCGTCGAGCACGCGCGCGCGGAGTTCGTCGACCTCGTCGAGGCGTGCCACGCGCGCGGCGTCGCGGTGATCATCGACGCCGTCTTCAACCAGGTCTCGCGGCGCTTCTCGTACGCGCGCATCTACGACCCCGACCACGACCCGCGCAGGGCGCCCGACCTCGCGAACAACCCCCTGCTCGGCGACTTCGGGGGCACCGACCCCAACCCCGGCTCCGAGCCCTACCGCAACAAGGACTGGGGCGGCTGCGACATCGACTACGAGAAGCCCGCGGCGATGGACTTCGTGCGCGACGTGCTGCACGTGTGGTTCGACGAGCTCGGCGTCGACGGCATGCGCTTCGACCACACCCTGGGCTTCTACCGCTGGAAGGACCAGACGACCGGCGCGGGCGCCGTGGCCGCCGCGGCGCGCGAGGTCGGCGGCGAGAGCTCGTACCGCGTGGCCGAGCACTTCAGCAACGACCACAACGAGCTCGAGATGCTCCGCGACTCCGCGTTCAACTCGCAGTGGGCCAAGGGCTTCTACTACGCCGCCGATGACGCCCTGCACCACCGCGGCCTCGGCGCGCTCGAGTACCGCATGGACCCGCGGCGCCAGGGCTTCCCCGACGACAAGCCGCCGACGGTCTTCCTCGACAACCACGACGACGAGCGCGTCGCCAACCGCGGGGGCAGGCCCTGGTGGCGCATCCAGCCGCCCACCATCGCGCTCTTCACGCACCCCGGAGTGCCCCTGATCTACATGGGCGCCGAGTACGCCGAGGACGACCACACGCGCTTCGAAAACGGCCTGCCCCGGGAGTTCAACCCCCTCGACTGGGAGATGACCGAGGCCGCGGCGCCGCTCCTGCGCCTGCACCGCGCGCTGGGCTTTCTCCGCAAGCGCCTCGCGGTGCTGCGCTCGCCGGGCTTCATCCCCCTGTGGCGCCACGAGAGCGAGCACGTGATCGTGTTCGGCCGCGGAGAGTCTCTGCCCGGGTGCATCGTCGCCATCAACTTCGACGACGAGGGCCGCACGGTGCGCGTCCCGGTGCCCGGCCCCGACGCGACGTGGCACGAGTTCCTCTTCAACCTCACGTTCGCGTCGAGCGGGGGCGAGATGCACTTCGTCGACGGAGCGGGCGTGGACTACGACCGCGTGCTCGTGCCCGGCTCGTACGCGCACATCTACTGCCGCGAGAAGGTGTGGACCGACGCCGAGTGGACCGACCTCCTCGCGCGCGACCGGACGTAGACCGCCGGTGCCCATTTGTAGTAGGTGCCCGTGCCCATGGCACACGTGACCGTCCTCGGCGCGGGGCTCGTAGCGGGCCCCGTCGTTCGACACATCCTCGAGAGCTCCCAGCACACCGTCTCCGTCGCAGCCCGCTCGGCCGACCGCGCGCGCGCCCTGGTGAACGGCAACCCCCGCGGCGACTTCGTCCCCTTCGAGATCGACGACGCCGCGGCGCTCGACAAGCTCGTCGCGCGCAGCGACGTGATGGTCAGCATGCTCCCGTACCTGCACCACATGGCCGTGGCGCAGCGCTGCCTCGCCCACGGCAAGCACCTCGTGACCACGTCGTACGTGCAGCCCGCGATGCGCGCGCTCGACGCCGAGGCGAAGGCGCGCGGGGTCATCCTGCTCAACGAGCTCGGGCTCGACCCCGGCATCGACCACATGAGCGCGATGAAGATCATCCACCAGGTGCGCGCGGCGGGCGGGCGCGTCACCTCGTTCCGCTCGTACTGCGGCGGGCTCCCGGCGCCCGAGGCCAACAACAACCCCTTCGGGTACAAGTTCTCGTGGTCGCCGCGCGGCGTCGTGCTCGCGGCCCGCAACGCCGCCCGCTACCTCAAGGACGGCCACGAGGTCGTGATCCCCGGCCCCGAGCTCTTCGCCAACCCCGAGATCGTCGAGGTCGAGGGCGCGGGCCGCTTCGAGGGCTACCCCAACCGCGACTCGACCTCGTACATCAAGGTCTACGACCTCGAGGGCGTGCAGACGATGTTCCGCGGCACGCTGCGCAACCTGGGCCACTGCTACACGTGGAAGGCCATGGGCGCGATGGGCCTCTACGACGACGCGCCGCGCGCCTTCGAGGGCGGCACCTTCCGCGACGTGATGGCGGCCCTCGGCGGCGTCGACCGCGCGGGCGACGTCGAGGGCGCCGTGGCCGCGAAGGCGGGCGTCGCCCGCGACTCCGACCCGATCAAGAAGCTCGCGTGGCTCGGGATGTTCGAAGCCGCGAAGCTCCCCGAGAACCCCGTGTCGCCGCTCGACGCCCTCGTCGCGCGCATGGTCGAGAGGCTCCAGTACGCGCCGGGCGAGCGCGACATGATCGTGCTCCAGCACGAGTTCGTCGCCGAGTACGCCGACCGCAAGGAGTCGCTGCGCTCCACGCTGGTGGACTTCGGCGTGCCCGACGGCGAGACGGCCATGTCGCGCACGGTGGGCCTGCCCGCGGCCATCGGCGTGCTGCGCATCCTCGACGGCACCATCAACACCCCCGGCGTCGTCGTGCCCGTGTCGCCCGCGGTGTACAACCCCATCCTCGACGAGCTCGAGACGCTCGGCATCCGCTTCCACGAAGAGCGCAAGACGCTCTGACTCAGGTTTGGCCGTTGACGAGTCTCGCTGCGTGTGAACGCGGCGCGCGAGTTC
>JBDHVF010000879.1:0-3798 GCA_039809605.1 Polyangiales bacterium
ATGTCGACGGAGAGCACCTGATCCGCGTCGCCGCGCACCGCGATCGTGCGCTGGGCGCCCGCGTGCGAGACGACGAGCGTGTGCTCCCGGTCGTCGCGCGCGAGGCGGATCGCGCCCGGAGGCACCGGGCGACCGTCGAGCGTGACGTCGGCGCCCTCGGGCGCGCCGCGCAGCTCGATGCGGACCTCGGGCGGGCGGGCGGGGGCGCTCGGCGGCGTCGACGCGTCGGCGTGGGCGCCAGGGCTCGCGAGCGAGGCCGTGACGGGCGAGCGGGAGCCCGCGCTCGATCGCAACACCGAGAAGCCCGCGACGAGGGCGACGGTCGCGACGACCGCGAGGAGCACGACGGGGCTCTTCCAGAGGGGCGGCGGGACGACCGTCGGCGGCGGGGTGTCGTCGGCGTGGTCGGTGAGCGTGCGGACGGTGCGCACGTCGGCGCGGGTCGCGAGCGGCGGGATGCGCGAGGCCGTGAGGGCGCGCATCGAGTCGGTGAAGGTCTCCGAGGGGGCCAGCGACGACGACGAGGGCAGCGCCGGCGTGACCTCGATGTTGGCGGCGCCGAAGGGGCGCAGCGCGTCGAGGAACTCCTGCGCGCTCTGATAGCGGTCGGCGCGCGCGCGGGAGACGGCCTTGAGCGCCACCTCGTCGATCTCGGGAGGGAGCGTGGCGACGATCTCGCTGGGCCTCGTGGGCGCCGCGGCGCCCGTCACCACCTGGAGCATGAGCTCGCCGCGGTTGGCGCCCTCGTACGGCAGGTACCCCGTGAGCATCTCGTAGAAGAGCACGCCCACGGCGAAGAGGTCGGCGCGGTGGTCGACGTCGCGCTCGCTGAGCCACTGCTCGGGCGACATGTAGCTCGGCGTGCCGAGCATCGCGCCCTCTTCGGTGGTCACCAGGTTGTCGCTCTGCTGCTGGAACTTCGAGATGCCGAAGTCGAGGATCTTCACCGACGAGCGCGAGCCCTGCTCGGTGAGAAAGATGTTCTCGGGCTTGAGGTCCCTGTGCACGATGCCCGCGGCGTGGGCCGACGCGAGCGCCGAGAGCACCCGCCCCACGATCTCGCACGCCCGCGGCAGATCGAAGAGGTCGTGGTTGATCATGAGCGCGTCGAGGGTCACGCCGCGAAGGAGCTCCATGACCAGAAACGGCTGCCCGTCGTGCGTGCCGAAGTCGGTCACGTCGACGATGTTCTCGTGCCCGATGGCCGCCGCCGCGCGGGCCTCGCGCGTGAAGCGCACCACGGCCTCCTGCTGCACGCAGTACTTGGGGTGCAGCACCTTCACCGCCACGCGGCGCCCGATGATCGTGTGCTCGGCCTCGTAGACCGCCCCCATGCCGCCCTCGCCGAGCTGCCGCAGGACGCGGTAGCGCCCGGCGAGCTCCGTCCCGGGTACGAGCGTGCTGATGACCGGCAGCATGGACCTCGAGTCCGACCTCACGACCTCGTCAGGCAACCTCTACGCCTCCCTAGAATACACTGCGCGAGGGGCCGTGGGCGACGATGATCAGCAACGTTCCGCGCACACGCCGCGGCAGCAGACGCGGCTGCGCGGGCAATCGCCGGCGTTGCAGCACTCCTGGCAGATCCCGTTGCAGCAGCGCTCGCCGCCGCGGCACATGGGCGTGCAGGTCCGGTCCACGGGTGAAGGGTGATCGACGGGCGGCAGGTCCGGCGCCGCCGCGTCGGGGTCGGGGCCGTCGTTCGGCGCGTCGAAGGCCGCGTCTGTAGGAGGGGCCTGATCCGCCGGAGCGGCGTCGAAGGGCTGCGCGCCGGCGCGGTCCCAGTCGAGGGCGAGCGAGCAGCCGCAGGCCAGGGCGAGGGCGGCGAGCGGCGCGGGGCTACGCATTGCGCTGACCGTTGGGCAGGGGCTTGAGCCCGTAGCGCTCCATCTTGTAGATCAACGCGCGCCGCGAGATGCCGAGCACCCGCGCCGCGCGCGACTGGTTCCACCCGGTGCTCTCGAGCGCGGTGATGATCACCTTGCGCTCGGTCTCGTCGACGCGCTCGCGCAGCGGCGAGACCGGCGACTCGGCGCTGGCGGGCTCGCCGCGCACCGCCTGGGGCAGGTGCTCGACCTTGAGCACGCCCTCGTCGGCGAGCGCGAGCGCCGACTCGACGGCGTGACGGAGCTCCCGCACGTTGCCCGGCCACCGGTGCGCCGCGAGCACCGCCGCCACGCCCGTGCCCAGCGTGACCCTGCCCCCGTGCTCGTCGAGCACGCGCTGAACGAGCGCCGGAATGTCCTTCGGCCGGGCGCGCAGCGGCGGCACGTCGACCGTCACCCCGTTCAGTCGAAAGTAGAGGTCCTCCCTGAAGCGCCCCGCGGAGACCTCGCGCGCGAGGTCGCGGACGGTCGTCGCGATCACCCGCACGTTCACGGGCACGGGCCGCATCGCGCCCACGCGCGTCACCGTGCTCTCCTGCAGCGCCCGCAGCAGGCGGGCCTGGTTCGTGGCCGAGAGCTCGCCGACCTCGTCGAGCAGCAGCGTGCCGCCATCGGCCGCCTCGAAGACCCCGATCGTGCGAGCGCTCGCGCCGGAGCTCACCCGCTCCTGACCGAACAGCTCCCCCTCGGCGAGCGAGTCGGGCAGCGTCGCGCAGTTGACGGCCATGAAGGGGCCCTGCGCGCGCGGGCTGTGCTGATGGATCGTGCGCGCGACCAGCTCCTTGCCGCTGCCCGTCTCGCCCTGCACGAGCACCGGCAGGTCGCTCGGGCCGAGGCGCTTCGCCAGCGCGAAGAGCGCCACCGTGGCGGGGTCGACCGCGACCACGTCGAACGCGCCCGCCGCCTCGCTCATCGGCACCGCGCGCGCAGCGCCCGGCGGAAGCTCCGGCAGCAGCACGACGATCATGGTGCTCCCGACGCGAAACAGCGCGCCGGGTCCCACGGGGATGGGCCCCTGCACCCGCCGTTCGCCGATCCACGTGCCGTTCGAGCTGTCGAGGTCCTGAAGCGACGCCGCGCGACCGTCGTAGCGAAACACGGCGTGGACCCGCGACACGCGCTGGTCCTCGAGCGAGAGCTCGAGGTCGCCCGCGCGGCCGATACGAATCGTCATGCCGGGCACGACCAGGATCGTGCGAGGCGCCTTGCCGACCTCCTCGACGAGCAGCCTCGCGGGCATGCGTGAGAGGTCGGTCTCGCGGTCGAACGTGGACGTATCCGTGTGCTCGGTCATCAGCGCCGACGGGATACTATCACCGAGTGGAAGGGTGGGACGCATAGGCCGCATGTGTCCCAGGTATATGGCCGCGCCCCCGCGAAGCCTTCAGCCGATGTCGCCGCCGCACTTTGTATGAAAGGCTCCAGGGGCTGTCACAACGGCTGCACACCCGATGATTTAAGCGCGATCGACGCGACAGTGAGGCCGCAGTTCGGATAGCGTCGGAGGTCTGTTGCCGGACCGATCACTGCGCACATCGCGCCGATCGCCGAGCGGAATCCCCCCCGCGCGTTCGCTGCGCATCGAGGGATCGACGGCACTCTCCGGAGGTATTGGATGCTCACGTGGATGCGGAGACTCCCCGCCTGTGCGCTGATCGCGCTCCTGGTCGCGGGGTGCGGAGAAGACCCGCCGGGCGCGGCGGGCGACGCGGCGATCGACGCCGCGGTCATGGATTCGCCGACGGACGACGCGCCGCGCGATGGGGCGACGCCCGACGTCACCTCCGACGCGGCGCCGCCCGACCTGCCCCTCGCAGAGGATGCTGGCTCCGATGCGCAGGCGCCCCTCGACGCGCCCGCGTCGGACCGCCCTCAGACCGATGCGACCGCCGACGCGCCTCGCCCCGACGTC
>JBDHVF010000880.1:0-3781 GCA_039809605.1 Polyangiales bacterium
GGCTCGGTGCGCTGGCTCGACCCGCCGGGCTTCGGCCCGCGGCGCGCGCTCGTGCTCGCCGCCGAGGGCTCGTCGCCCGCCGACCTCTACGCCGTCACCGCGCGCACGGGCGCCGCCGACCGCGTCGTCGACCTCACGGACGTCTCGAACCTCACGCGCTCGCCCGACGCGGCCGAAGAAGACCTCTCGGTCGCCGGGCGGTGGGCGGCGTTCGTCACCCGCATCGGCGGCACGGCCGCGGCCGTGACCCTCGTCGACACGCTGGGCGCGCCCGAGGCGCAGGCGCCCTCGCAGAGCGACCGCGGCGCGCGCGTTCGCGCGGCCATCACCCGCTGGCAGCAGACCGGGCGCCTCGACGGCTACGGGCTGCACCGCTTCGAGCTCACCCCGCGCGCGCGGCGGGTGACGGTCACCCTCTCGCACGACGCGCTGCGCTTCTCGGCCGACGACCGCGCGGTGCGCGTCGAGACCGCCTCGCGGCGCGTGCTCGAAGGGGGGCGCTTCGTGCAGCCCATGCCGCGCCTCGCGGGCACGACGGGGTGGCTCACGTGGATGGTCGACACGGTGCGCGCGATCCCGTGGGTGGGCGCCGAGCCCATCGCGTGGGCCGAGCACATCGCGTTCGGCGTGAAGAACGAGGTGGCCCGCGCGCGCAACCGCGTGCAGGGCGACCGCTCGCAGAGCGAGGTGGCCGAGGACCTCGCCGACGTGCTGCACGCGGGCCCGGCCGAGCGCCTCGAGGGCCGCGTGGCCGACTGGCCCCCGGAGCCCCTGCGCGCGATGCTCTCGCCGCGGCTCGCGCGCGAGGGCGAGTGGTCGGCCGCGGCCGAAGACGACCCCTTCGTCGCGCGCAACCCCGGCGCGCCGCCCGCGTTCTACCAGTCGTTCGTGCGCACCGACCGCGAGCGCCCCGACACGCGCGTGTACGTCACGCTCTGGGACGCGCGGCAGGTCGAGCTCCACGTGGTGCCCGGCTCGCAGGAGCCCATCGGCGCGGGCGGAGAGACGGGCACGGGCACGATCCCGCGCGACCCGCGCACGCTCCAGCGCGTGGCCGCGGGCTTCAACGGCGGCTTTCAAGCCATGCACGGCGAGTGGGGCCTGAGCGCCGAGGGCGTGACCCTGCTGCCGCCGAAGCCCTGGGGCGCCTCGATCGTCGCGCTCGACGACGGCTCGACGGGCTTCGGGAGCTGGCCGGGCAACCTCGCCGACATGCCCCGCGGCGTCGCGGAGTTCCGTCAGAACCTCACGGCCCTCGTCGAAGACGGCGCGTACAACCCCTTCCGGCGCACGTTCTGGGGGGGCAACGTCCCGTCGGCCGCGCCGGGCGACGAGCACACGTGCCGCACGGGCCTGTGCCTCACGCGCGAGGGCTACGTGGCCTACTTCTGGGGCGAGGACCTCACGCCCCGCTCGCTCGCCGACGGGATGATCGCCGCGCGCTGCGCCTACGGCGTTCACCTCGACATGAACGGGGCCAACACGGGCTTCGAGTTCCTGAGGGTGACGCCCGAGCGCGCGACCGCGCCGCTGCGAAGGGCCCTCTCCGCGGGCGAGGCCGAGGGGGCGGTGCCCTCGGCGCCGGGCTTCCATTACAGGGCCCGGCGCATGGTGAGGGGCATGCACGAGATGAGCTTTCCCCGCTACATCAAGCGCGACCCGAGGGACTACTTCTACCTCATGCTCCGCGCGGTGTTGCCGGGCGCCCCGCTCGCGCCGCCCGTCTCGCCCGCGCAGCCGGGCGAGGGCCAGTGGCACGTCGCGGGCCTCGGCGAGCTGGCCTTTCCGTGGCCCATGGCGCGCACGCGCGTGCGTCCCGACCCGTCGCGGCCCGACCGGTGGGTCAACCTCGTGCGCGTCGACGCGCGGCGCGTGGCCTTCGCGCCCGCCGACACCTCGGAGAGCGTCGTGGCCCGCGTGCTCGGGGCCACGGCCGCGCCGCCGTCGGGCAGCTCGCGGCTGGTGTGGACGGAGCGCGACGGCGCGGGCCGCTGGGCCGTGGGCACCGAGGGACCGGGCATCGACGGAGCTCCGCTCGTGCCGGGCATGGCCGTGACGCGCGCGGTGGGCATCGACGCCGACGGGTTTCTCGTCTACGCCGTGGCCGACCGCGCGGCGCCCGACCTCGTGGCGCGCGCCCTCGACCTCGCGGGCTGCGGCCCCGAGCGCCTCGCGCTGCCCGCCACGACGGCCATTGCACTCTCGGGCGACCGCGACGTCGCAGGGGCCGCGATCGACGCCCGAACGCCGCCCGTGCTCGCGCTCGTGGCGCGGCCGATGCGCGGCGGCGTGCGGATGTTCCCCGAGGTGCGGCCCGTGCCGCCGAGCGTCTGGTACGACGCGCAGCACCGGCGCGTGCGGTACTCGCACGGCGAGAACGGCCGGGTCGAGGTGCGCATCCTCGGCGGCCAGACCATCTCCACGCCCATCTGGGGAATGAGCGGACAGAGCCCCCGCGACGCGTCCGTCGCGCCCGCGCCGCGGTGACGGGCGTCATCGCCAATGGGGGGCGTCTCGTTGACGGCGCGCGGTCGCGGCGAGTAGAAACCTGGGCATTGGAGACCGCGGCGTTCGGCGCCTACGGAGGGTGTCTCGCACCCGACGCGGCGCGCCGGAGCCAAAGCAACGATCGCCCGTCGACATCTGAGCCTCGAGGCATCGCAGCACCCGCCGCCGCCCGGTCGGTCGCAGGAGACACGCACGGTGAAGAACCCGGTCAAGTTCGGGAAGTACTACCTGCTCGAACGCATCAGCGTCGGCGGCATGGCCGAAGTGTTCAAGGCCAAGGCCTTCGGCGAGGCGGGCTTCGAGCGCCTCGTGGCGGTGAAGCGCATCCTCCCGTCGATCGCCGAGGACCAGGAGTTCATCGCGATGTTCGTCGACGAGGCGAAGCTCGCGGTGCAGCTCACGCACCCCAACATCGCGCAGATCTTCGAGCTCGGTAAGGTCGGCGAGGCGTACTTCATCGCCCTCGAGTACGTCGGCGGCAAGGACATGCGCGCCATCTTCGAGCGCGCCAAGAAGCGCAACGAGACCATCCCCGTCCCCATGGCCTGCTACATGGTGATGAAGCTCTGCGAGGGCCTCGACTACGCGCACAACAAGAAGGACTCGGCCGGCCGATCGCTCGAGCTCGTGCACCGCGACGTCTCCCCGCAGAACATCCTCGTGTCGTACGAGGGCGACGTGAAGCTCATCGACTTCGGCATCGCGAAGGCGGCGAGCAAGAGCTCGAAGACGCAGGCGGGCATCCTCAAGGGCAAGTTCGGGTACATGTCCCCCGAGCAGGTGCGCGGGCTGCAGGTCGACCGCCGCAGCGACATCTTCGCCGTGGGCATCTGCCTCTACGAGCTGCTCACCACGGAGCGGCTCTTCGTGGGCGAGTCGGACTTCTCGACGCTGGAGAAGGTGCGCAACGTCGAGATCACGCCCCCCACGGCCTACAACAAGAAGGTGCCCGAGGAGCTCGAGAACATCGTGCTCAAGGCCCTCGCGAAGCACCCCGAGGACCGCTACCGCTCGGCGATGGACCTGCACGACGACCTGCAGTCGTTCATGTACACGTCGGGCAACTTCTTCGCGGGCAAGGACCTCAACGGGTACATGCACAAGCTCTTCGACGAAGAGATCCGCAAGGAGCAGACGCGCGACGACGAGTTCCGCAAGTTCGACTCCCGCAAGGCCGCCGAGGGCGACGTGTTCGACGACGCGGCGGCGCCCGCGCCCGCGACGCCCGCGCCGGCCCGCCAGGCGCCGCCCCCTCCGCCGGGCCCGCTGCCCC
>JBDHVF010000881.1:0-3779 GCA_039809605.1 Polyangiales bacterium
GCTCGATCGAGCGGCGAGAAGCGAGGAATGCGAAGGTGGCCATGGTCGCCCTCGCAGCGCGAGGGCCCCTGCGAGACCCAGGCAGCCCATCACCTCGTCTCCGTACGCTCAGCCACGCCCTCGCTCCGCGGGGGCGGGGCGCGCGGCAGCGGGGGTGGGGGCTCCGCCAAGGCGCGCGGCAGCGTTGGGTGGGGGCTCCGCCAAGGCGGGCGGCAGCGTTGGGTGGGGGCTCCGCGAAAGCGGCCAGATTGACCTGCGGTTGGTATCACCCCTCGTCCGCGAGGGTCCCACCCCTCGTCAACGACCAGGGCGAGAGCCTGGTCGACGCTCTCGACGTAGAGGCCCGTGGGTGCAACCGGAAACGTAGCGCCATGCGGCGGCAGTGGATCGTCGTCCGAGAGCGGAGACGGCTACGCCTTCGGACGATGGGCGCCCGACCGCTTCTCTTGCCGGTCACAGGTCGGTGTCGGCGTCGCCCGCGCCCGCGTCGGGCGCTCCCTCGGTGATGTTGAGCGTGAAGGGGCCCGTCTCGGTGTCGTAGCCGTCGACGACGATCACCACGGTCTGCCCCGCGCGCAGCGTCACCGTCACCGACGACTGGAGCGTCTTGCCGGTCTCGTCGTCGTCGTTGCAGTCGAGCTCTGCGCCCGTGCAGCTCCCGTCGCGGACGTAGAGCACGGTGTCGTAGTCCGAGCCCGCGGTGGTGATCGTGTAGGTGCCCGCGGCGGGCGGCGTCCACGAGAAGGTCGCCTCGGAGGCCGACTCGCCGCCGCAGGTGCCTTCGAGCGCCGCGGCCTCGCTGCTCGTGTCACCCATCGCGATCGCGCTGCCCGTTCGCGAAGGGAGCGTGCGCGCCGGGCACGCGCCGCCGTCACCCGTGGTCACGTCGGTCGTCGCCGCGTCGCCCGTCGCCGCGTCGCCCGTCGCCGGAACGTCGGTCGTCGTCGGAACGTCGGTCGTCGCGGGGCGGTCGTCGGGCGCGGGCGCGTCGGTCGTCGCCGAGTCGGTGCGTACGTCGGTCGTCGCATCGCCGGGCGCCGTCGCGTCGACGGGGGAGGGCGCGTCGGGCGGCGGCGCGGTGTCGTCGGTCGGGGGCGAATCCTGCGGCGTCATGGGCGTGTCGACGCTCGCGTCGTCGTCGCCCGTGAAGGTCGTCGCCCCCTTGCTGCTGCACGCGGCGAGCGACAGGGCGGCGAGCACGAACGCGAGGCGTGCGGTGGTGCGCATGGGCGGCGACCGTATCACCGCGCCCACGGCGTCGCGTGAGGGGCGTCGACCGCGTGCGCGCGGGCGCTTCTGCCGCGTCGTCACGCCCGATCCCCCAGGTCGTGTCCTACTCGGCCGCGAGGTGGGCCTGGTCTGGGCTGAACCGCAGAGGCGCAGAGGGCGCAGAGAGGGTGAGCCCTGGGTCTTCCCGAGCCCTTTCCGTTCTGGCCTCTGCGCTCTCTGCGCCTCTGCGGTTCGTCTCCTGGGCGCTGCGAGATCCAGGTCTGCGGTGTCCGACTTCGGCTAGCACCATCCCCCGGCGTAGCGCGCGCCGCGGGCGGGAACGGGGTATCGTCGCGCCCATGCGGGTCGTCTCCTCTGGGCGCCTACTCGGGCTCGTGGTCGCGTCGACCGTCGCGTGCGCGGGGCCCGCGAGCGACCCGTCGCGTGGCCGCGTCGAGGGCGTGGTGCGCGACGCGTTCACCAGCATTCCCCTGGCCGGCGCGCGCGTCACGCTCGACCGCGACGGACTCACGGTCACCGCCGACGCCGAGGGACGCTTCGCGCTCGACGCGCCCGAAGGAGCGCACACCTTCGTGGTGCGCGCCGACGGGCACTTCGACCTCGAGCGCCTCGAGCTCACCGTCGCCGGTGGCGCGGTCACTCGCTCCGACGTCGAGCTTCCCCCGACCGATCCGAGTGACGAGGCCGTCGCGCACAGGCTCGCGCTGCTCGCCGAGGCACACGCGCACCGCGACTCGCCCGACGACCCCGGCCTGCGCCCCGAGGTGGCCGCGTACCTGCGCGGAGAGATCACCGAGCTCCCGCGGCGCGCGGTGTCGTACGACCCCGACCCCACGGCGGTCGACGGGGTTACGCGCGCGGGGCAGGCGGGCGCCATCGCGTGCACCGCGTCGCTGTCGGCGCCTCCCCGCACCATTCGCATCTGGCGCCGCGCCGTGAGCGGGGGCACGTCGAGCTGCCGCGGGCGCGTCGACGTGATCCCCTTCGAGGACTACATCAAGGGCGTCCTCCCGCACGAGTGGATCCCCTCGTGGCACCGCGAGTCGCTGCAAGCGGGCTCGCTCGCGATCCGCACGTACTCGTGGCGCTGGGTGCTCGCGGGCGGCAAGTACGACTGCGCCGACCTCGACGACACCACAGCCTCGCAGGTCTACCGCAGCGACCGCCTCGCCGTGACCGACGCCGCCGTCGACGTGACGCGCGCGCAGGGCATCCTTCGCAGCGGACGTCTCGTGTCGGGCGAGTACAGCGCCGAGAACGGCAACCCCACCGCCGACGGCGTGAGCGATCCCCTCTGCGCGGGCCGCGCGCGCCAGGGCCACGGACGCGGCATGTGCCAGTGGGGCTCGAGCCGATGGGCGAGCGCGGGGCGCAACCACGCGTGGATCGCCACGCACTACTGGCCGGGCTCCTCCATCGGCTGCGGCGGAGACCGCGACCACGACGGGCGCAGCGACGACCGCGACAACTGCCCGAGCGTCTCCAACGCCGACCAGCGCGACACCGACCGCGACGGCCGCGGCGACGCGTGCGACAACTGCGACTCGGTCGACAACCCCGGTCAGGCCGACCGCGACGACGACGACCGCGGCGACGCGTGCGACAACTGCCCCACGACGCGCAACGCCGACCAGCGCGACACCGACCGCGACGGCCGTGGCGACGCGTGCGACAACTGCGACTCGGTCGACAACCGCGACCAGCGCGACACCGACCGCGACGGCCAGGGCGACGCGTGCGACGCCGACGACGACAACGACGGCGTCGCCGACGCGCGCGACAACTGCCCGCTGCTCGCCAACCGCGACCAGGCCGACCGCGACCGTGACGGCCACGGCGACGCGTGCGACTCGGACGACGACGGCGACGGCGTGCCCGACGCGACCGACAACTGCCGCGGCGTCTCGAACCGCGACCAGGCCGACCGCGACCACGACCGCATGGGCGACGCGTGCGACGACGGCGACGGCGACGGCGTGCTCGACGCGACCGACGACTGCCCCGCGGCCGCCAACCGTGACCAGGAGGACCTCGACGGCGACCACGCGGGCGACGCGTGCGACGACGACGACGACGGCGACGGCGTCGCCGACGCGCGCGACGTGTGCCCGCGCGAGCCCGATCCCATGCAGCGCGACACCGACCGCGACGGCCGGGGCGACGCGTGCGACGACGACCTCGACGGCGACGGGGTGATGAACGGGGCCGACAACTGCCCCGAGGTGTCGAACCCCGACCAGGCCAACGCCGACGACGACGAGCCCGGCGACGCGTGCGACCCCGAGCCGATGACTCCGCGACCGGAGGAGGATGCGGGCTTCGTGCGCGAGCCCGAAGACGCCTCGGTCGAGGGCGTCGACGCGGGCTTCGAACCCGCCCCCGACGGCGGGTGCTCGTGCTCCGCCGCGGGCGCCGTACGCGACGGCGCGTCGCCGCTCCTCGCGCTCGCGGGGGCGCTCGCGCTCGTTCGAAGGAGGCGGCCCTCCCCCCGTCCCCCTCCCGCGGACGCGGGAGGGGGTGCCTGGGAGTAGCCTGCATACCCTCACCCC
>JBDHVF010000882.1:0-3777 GCA_039809605.1 Polyangiales bacterium
CGTGGCCCCACGCGCACGCGAGGTCGAAGCGGTCGACGCCGTAGCGCGCGCCCGTGACCGCGCAGGGCCCCGGCTCCCAGCGGCCGCCCGTGCGGTCGGCGAAGGCCCGCCAGGCGGCGGCGTGCGGGCGCATCCGCGGCGGCGCGGGGAGGCCTGCGATGGCGCGATCGATCGCGCGGGCGAGGCGCACGACGTCGCGCACGAATCCCTCGGCGGGAGCGGGGTCGGAGAGCGCGCCGGGCACGGCGACGCGCGCGCACTCGTCGTCCATTTCGAACTCGATGTCTCCGTCGGGGATGCACGCGCGCACCTCGGGGCCGAGCAGCGCCCGCGCCTGCTCGGCGAAGCGCGCGCGCAGGTGGAAGCGCAGGTCGAACGGCGGATCGCCCACGTCGATCTCGGCGCCGAAGAGCCGGTCGCTCCAGCTCGCGGGGCCCACCGAGAGCGCGATGCCGAGCGGCGCCCACGCGAGCGTGGCCTCGGTGAAGAGCCCCTCCCTCGCGCGCTGCTCGACGACGACGGTGACGCGCACCGCCCCGACGTCGCCGCGGATCGCGTCGCTCGCGGGGTCGTACGCGAGGCCGTGCCGCGCGGCCGTGGGGGCCCACACCTGTCGCCGCCGCTCGCGTCCCACGGCGGGCGGCAGCGGGCGCAGCGCGTCGGGGGGCAGCGACCCCGGCGGCAGGAGCGTCACGGGGATCGCGAGCAGCGCGGTGGTGCGCCAGGTGCTCTCGACGGCGACCTCGAGCGACCACGAGACGTCGACGAGGCGCGTGCGGCGGGTGACGGGAAGGTCTCGCGGCAGCGCGAGGCCGAAGGGGATGGCGTCGCCCTCGGCGACGGGGCCCTCGTGGAGCACGAAGTCGTAGCGGCCCTGGGCCCACTTGCGCTGGTAGCCGCCCGCGTGCTGCGACTCGCTGAGGGCGAGCGCGGCGGTCACGCGCTCGACGCGCGTCGACGCCACGTTCGAGAGCGACACGCTCCCGCGCACCACGCCGCCCGGCTCGAGCACCACCGAGTCGAGCGAGCACTCGGCGTAGAGGCTCCTGCCGTGCGGGCCTTCGCGCGAGGTGGCGAAGAGGCCCGGGGCCGGCGCGGCGCCCGCGACGGCGCGCGGCGCGAGCTCGACGACGTAGCGCCCCACGCGGTCGCGCCACCACGGGATCACGACGCGCACCTCGAGCTCGCACGCGACGCGCGACCAGTCGCTCTGGTAGGTCGCGGGCGCGGTGCGCGGCAGCGCGAAGGTCGCGCCGTAGCGGTGTTCTCCGGGCGCGAGCACCGTGGCATCATGCCGGGCCAGCAGTGAGAAGTGCTCCTCGCGAAAGTGCGTCGCGGTCCGGCCTTGCGGGATGGTCGTCTGCTCGTGGCAGCGCAGCCTGAACTCCACCGCTTCGACGGGCGTCTCGCTGCGGCTGACCAGCACCGCCGAGACCTGCAGCGTGTCGCCGGGGCGCGCGGGGGCGGGGGCGACGTAGACCTTGAGCGCGGGCCGGCGGCGCACGGCGGCGACCCTACCACGGCGGGGTTTGCGCGATGATCGAGCGCGGCCGCTTCGCCCCGACGCCCTCGGGCGCGCTGCACGTCGGCAGCGCGCGCACGGCGCTGGCCTCGGCGCTCGCGGCGTGGGCCGTCGGCGGGCGGTGGATCGTGCGCGTCGAGGACCTCGACGTCACGCGCGCGGTGCCGGGCGCGGTCGAGGCGATGCTCGACGACCTCCGCTGGCTCGGGCTCTCGTGGGACGAGGGCCCCGGCGCCGCGCAGACGCACGCGCCCTACCTGCAGAGCGAGCGCGCGGGGCTCTACCGCGAGGCCCTCTCGGTGCTCGAGCGCGCGGGGAGGGTCTACCCCTGCGCGTGCAGCCGCAAGGAGGTCGAGACGGCCTCGCAGGCCCCGCACGGCGCCGAGCCCGTGTACCCCGGCACCTGCCGCGACCGCGACCCGGGCGAGGTGATCGCGGCGGCGAGGGCGCGCGGGCGCGGGGTGTCGTGGAGGTTTCGCGTCGACCCGGCGCGCGCGGTGGTCGCGGTGCGCGACCGCGTCGCGGGGGACCTCACCCAGGACGTCGCGCGCGACGTGGGGGACTTCGTGGTCTTTCGCGCCGACGGGGTGGCGGCGTATCAGCTCGCGGTGGTGGTCGACGACGTGGCGATGGAGGTCACCGAGGTGGTGCGCGGCGACGACCTGCTCGCGAGCACGCCGCGGCAGGTGATGCTCTACGGAGCCTTCGGGGCGGCGCCGCCGCGGTGGGCGCACGTGCCGCTGGTGCTCGGCGACGACGGGGCGCGGCTCGCGAAGCGCCACGGCGCGATGGGCCTCGGCGCGCTGCGGGCGCGCGGGCGAGACCCGAACGCGCTGAGGGCGGCGCTGCTCGCGAGCCTCGGCGTCGAGGGAGACCTCGGGGCGCCGCTGCGCGCGCTCGCCCGGCGCTGGGACCTCTCGGCCGTTCCTCGCACGCCGCCGCGGTGGGACGTGGCCCGAGAAAGCTTCGAAGCGAGTTGACCGAAGTCCGGCGGGAGACTACCCAACGGGCGAACGATGAGCGAGCAGGTCCAGAGGCCCTCGATTCCCTCGGCGCCTCCCGACGCGCCCGAGGCCGTCGTGCGCATCCTGCTCGAGGTGACCACGGCGCTCACGTCGCTGCTCGACATCGACCAGGTGCTCGGCGAGATGCTCGCGCGCTCGGTGCGGCTCGCCAAGGCCACCGCGGGCACGATCATCCTCGTCGACGACCGCGGCCGCGCGCAGCGCAAGATCGCCGTGCGCAACGACAAGCCCTACGAGGTCGACGAGCGCGCCCTGAGCCGCGTGCTCGAGCGGGGCCTGGCGCGCTGGGTCTTCGAAGCCGGCGTGCCCGCGCGCATCGACGACACGCTCGAAGACCCGCGCTGGCTGCGCATCGACAACAACGGCCAGAGCTCGCGCTCGGCCGTGTGCCTGCCCGTCTGGAGGCGCCGGCGCATCCTGGGCATCCTCACGCTCACCCACTCGCGGCCGCGCCACTTCGACGACGACCTGCTCGAGCTCCTGCAGGCCATCGCGGGCCAGGCGGGCATCGCGATCGAGAACGCGCAGCTCTTCGGCGAGGTGCAGCGCCTCGCGATCACCGACTCCCTCACGGGCCTCTGGAACCGCCGGCACTTCATCGACCGCGCCGAGGCCGCGTTCGCGTCGGGCCCGCGCCCGCTGGCGGCCGTGATGATCGACGTCGACCATTTCAAGTCCGTCAACGACGAGCGCGGTCACCTCGTGGGCGACGCGGTGCTCGTCGAGGTCGCGCGGCGCATCCAGGCGTGCGTGCCCGAGGGGGCGCTCCTCGGTCGCTTCGGCGGCGAGGAGTTCGCGCTGATGATGCCGGGCGCCGACCTCGACGCGGCGCGCGCCGCCGCCGAGTGCGTGCGCAGGGGCGTGTCGGCGTCGCCCGTCGAGACGCCCGCCGGGCCCCTCACGATCACCGTGAGCGTCGGGGTCGCCGCGGTCGACGAGGCGCGAGACCTCAACGAGATCCTCAAGCGCGCCGACGAGCGGCTCTACGAGGCGAAGCGCGAGGGGCGTGATCGGGTGAGGGGGTAGAGCGGGGAGCGCGCCTCAGCGGCGGCGGCGCGTGACGGCGGCGCCGAGGGCGAGCGCGGTGGCGGCGAGCGAGAGGAGCCCGTGGCCTCGGCGGGGGGGCGCCGCGGGGCGGCGGTCTTCGAGCACGTCGGGGCGGCCGTCGCCGTCGATGTCGGCCGCGACGGTGCCGTTCGCCAGCGAGGCCGCGCGGCCGGGCGCGCGCGC
>JBDHVF010000883.1:0-3777 GCA_039809605.1 Polyangiales bacterium
CGCGCGCCCGGCGGGAGGTGCGCGATGAACGCCCGCCTCTTCGCGGCGCTCGCCGCCGCCGCGCTCGCGCTCGGGTGCGACCCCGAGCCCTACTGCCTCAACTGCCAGTTCGACGCCTCGCGCATCGACGCGGGGCGCGACGTGACCCCGCTCGACACGGGCGGCTCGGAGACCTGCACCCCCTCGGGCAACGAGGTATGCGACGGGCGCGACAACAACTGCAACGGCCGCGTCGACGAGGGCTTCGACACCACCAGCGACCCGCTGAACTGCGGGCGCTGCGGCAACGACTGCCGCCGCGCGCACACGATCCCCTCGTGCGCGATGGGCCGCTGCGGCGTGCGCCAGTGCGACTCGGGCTGGATCGACCTCGACCACGACCCGGCCAACGGCTGCGAGTACCAGTGCACGCCCACGGGCACCCGCGAGCTCTGCGACGGCCTCGACAACGACTGCAACGGCCTGCGCGACGAGAACATCGACCTCATGAGCGACCGCGCCAACTGCGGCCGCTGCGGCAACGTCTGCGTGTTCGCGCAGGCCGAGCCCGCGTGCGTGATGGGCGTGTGCCGCATGGGCGCGTGCCGCCCCGGCGCGGTCGACCTCGACCACGACCCCACCAACGGCTGCGAGTACGCGTGCACCCAGTCGGGGCCCGAGGTCTGCGACGGACGCGACAACGACTGCAACGGCCGCGTCGACGACGGCTTCAACACCATGACCGACCCGCTCAACTGCGGGGCGTGCGGGCGGGCGTGCTCGACCATGGGCGCGCGCCCTGTGTGCGTGGCGGGCGCGTGCACGCTGCCCGCGGGGTCGTGCCTGCCGGGCTACGCCGACATCAACCACGACCCGGCCGACGGGTGCGAGTGGCGCTGCGGCGACCCGACGACCGGGCGCACCGGCCCCGAGCAGTGCAACGCGCGCGACGACGACTGCAACGGGCTCATCGACGACGGCACCGTGACGGGCGTCGGCGACGCGTGCGGCCCGTCGGCCATGGGCGTGTGCCGCCGCGGGACGCAGGTGTGCGAGCGCGGCGTATTGCGCTGCGTGGGCGCGACGACGCCCGGCACCGAGTTCTGCAACAACCTCGACGACGACTGCGACGGCGTGGTCGACGACGCCCCCGCGGGCCGCTCGCTGCCGGGCACCGGCCCCGGCACGCTCTGCGGCAACAACGTGGGCGCGTGCAGCTTCGGGCACTTCGAGTGCGTGCGCGGCGCGATCGTGTGCACGGGCGAGACGCTCCCGGCGACGGAGGTCTGCGACGGCCTCGACAACGACTGCGACGGGCGCATCGACGAGGACCTCACGACGCCTCCCGCGGGCTTTCGCTGCAACCGCCGCGGGGGCGAGACGACGGGCGTGTGCGGCACGGGCGCGGGCGTGCGCCCCTTCTGCGGCGGCGCGCGGGGGTGGCAGTGCGAGTACCCCGCGGGCTACCGCGACCTCGACCAGGAGGCCCTCTGCGACGGCGTCGACAACAACTGCGACGGCGTGGTCGACGAGGGCTGCCTGCGCTCGCTCGGCACCGAGGTGCGGCTCGACCGCGTCGCGGGGGCGAACTCGATTCAGCCGACGATCACGGGCTCGGGGCGCAGCGTGGGCGTCGCGTACCTCGACCGGCGCAACGGCGGGGCCGACATCTACTTCGCGCGCTCGCTCGACGCGGGCGCGTCGTGGTCGACGGACGTGCGCCTCGACACCGACGTGGCCGGGGCCTTCGACAGCGTGCAGCCCGCGCTCTCGTGGTCGGGCACCGACGTGCTCGCGGGGTGGGGAGACTTCCGCGGCGCGGGCTCGGACCCGACGGAGTTCCGCCAGATGTTCTCGAACTGGTCGACGACGGGCGGGCTCACGTGGTCGACCGACCGGCGCGTGAACCCGTCGCAGAACGACGACTCGTTCAACCTCCAGCTCGCCACGACGCCCTCGGGCACCGTGGCCGTCTGGGAGGCGATCTACAACACCCTGCGCGGGCGCCACATCTGGTCGTCGGTCTCGCGCGACCGGGGCGTGTCGTGGAGCGCCGTCACGCAGGTCGACACCGCCCCCGCTGCGGCCGTCGCGTCGACGCCCGACGTGGCCGTGGGCGCCGGCAGCCGCGTGTACGTCGTCTGGCGCGACAGCCGCAGCGGCAGCCCCGACATCTACGTCAGGGCCTCGACCGACGGCGGCGCGACGTGGGCGGGGCGTGACCTGCGCCTCGACACCGACGCCGCGGGGTCGCACGCGAGCGAGGAGCCCAGCGTCGCCGCCGACGACGCGGGCAACGTGTACGTCGCCTGGCAGGACGTGCGCACGGGCACCTCGTACGACATCTACTCGAACCGCTCGACCGACCACGGCGCCACGTGGCTCACCGCCGACGTGCGGGTCGACACCGAGATGTTCATGCAAGACTCCATTCACCCCACGGTGCTGGCGCTGCCCTCGCGCAACGTCGCCGTGGTGTGGGAGGACCGCCGCTGGGGCCTGCCGACGCCGTACTCGAACCGCAGCACCGACGCCGGCGCCACGTGGATGCGCAGCGACGTGCCCGCGGTCGGCGGTCGGCCCGGGCAGTTCCGGGTGTATGACCTCGTCGCGGCCTCGACCGGCAGCACGGTCTTCGCCGTGTGGGCCGACGACCGCTCGGGCGCGCTCGACATCTGGGGCAACTACTCGCTCGACGGCGGCGCGACCTTCCAGCCCGCCGACGTGCGCTTCGACGCCTCGCCCGCGGGCTCGAGCGCCAGCAGCACGCCCGCCGCCTACGCCACCACCGAGGCCGGCGCGCCCATCGTCCACGTGACCTGGGTCGACCGCCGCGCCGACAACGTCACCGGCGACATCTACTACCGCCGCTTCACCCGGTAGCGCGGACGCGCGCCGCGCGGCAACGGCGTGACGGGTGCGCATCGGCGCGCGGGTGACGACCTGGGTGTCGCGCGTCCGCGCGTGGAATGTGGGCGTGATGGGTGCGCGTCCGCGCGTGGAATGTGGGCGTGATGGGTGCGCGTCCGCGCGTGGAATGTGGGCGTGATGGGTGCGCATCCGCGCGTGGAATGTGGGCGTTGGGGATGCTCAAACCCGGCGTCGAGCCGCCGGGCTGTGCAGGGATGCGGCCCCTTCGGGGCGCCAGAATGGCGGATCGCCCATTCACGCGTGTCGCTGACGTGGTGCGTCGCGCCCGAACGCCGCAACGGTCGGGACGCATCGCGCGTCGAGATCCCGCGCTGGTGCTCGCGCGAGATCACCGCAACGCTCGCGGTCTCATCGGCCCGATGGACTACCCCCATCCTTGCGCCCCGAAGGGGCCGCATCCTCGCACAGCCCGGCGGCTCGACGCCGGGTTTGAGCATCCCCAACGCCCGCATTCCACACGCGGATGCGCGACACCCAGGTCGTCACCCGCGCGCGCCGATGCGCGACACCCACGTAGTCACCCCGCGAGGATGCGCCCCTATCTCAACGCGCCGCCCTCGATCCACCGGCGCACGGTGTCGAGGTCGGCCGCCGGCAGCGCCGCGGCGCCGCGTGGCATCGACGCGCCGCAGTCCTGCATCCCCGTGAGCTTCAGGTAGAGCACGCTGCGCATCGGGTCGCGCGGCACCACGCGGACGCGCCCCGAGCCACCGCACGCCGCACCCGCGGTCGGCGCGTTCACCAGCGCCGTGTACGCCGTCGACGCCACGCTCAGGTTGAGCCCGCCCGAGGTCCCGTGGCAGCGCACGCACGCGCGCTGCACGATCGCGTCGACCGCCGCGTAGGTCACCGGGCCCGCGTCGGCCG
>JBDHVF010000884.1:0-3761 GCA_039809605.1 Polyangiales bacterium
GCGCGAGCGCGGCGCCCCGCGCGAGCGCCGAGAGCTCGTGCGCGGCGGCGGCGCCGTGCGCGTTGGCGTAGTCGCCCGTGTGCAGCTCGACCTGGTGGGCCCCGAGCTCGCGCGACGCGTCGATCTGCGCCTCGTCGGGCGCGATGAAGAGCGAGACCTTGATGCCCGCGGCGCGCAGCCGCGAGATCACCGGGCCGATGGCGTGCTTGTGGCCCACGACGTCGAGGCCGCCCTCGGTGGTGCGCTCCTCGCGGCGCTCGGGCACGAGCGTGACGTGGTGCGGGAGCACCTCGAGCGCGAGGGCCACGGCGGCGTCGGCCGCGGCCATCTCGAGGTTGAAGGTGCCGCGCACGGTCTCGCGCAAGACCCGCACGTCGCGCGGCTGGATGTGCCGGTGGTCCTCGCGCAGGTGCACGGTGACGCCGTCGGCGCCCGCGCGCTCGGCGGCGAAGGCGGCCTCGACGGGGTCGGGGTAGGCCGTGCCGCGCGCCTGGCGCAGCGTGGCCACGTGGTCGACGTTCACATGCAGGGCGACGCGCATCGTACGGGTCCCTCTTCAGCGCAGCATCGAGCGGGCGATCACGAGGCGCTGGATCTCGCTCGTGCCCTCGTAGATCATCGTCACGCGCGCGTCGCGCAGGTGGCGCTCGGCGGCGAACTCGCGGGTGTAGCCGTCGCCGCCGTGCACCTGCACCGCGCGGTTGGTCACGCGCCACGCGGCCTCCGACGCGAAGAGCTTGGCCATCGCCGCCTCGGTCGAGAACGGGCGGCGCGCCTCCTTGAGCGACGCCGCGCGCAGCACCATCAGCCGCGCCGCGTCGAGCTCGGTGCGGCTGTCGGCGAGCATCCACCGGGTCGCTTGAAAGCTCGCGACGGCCTGGCCGAACCGCTCGCGCTCCTTCGCGTAGGCCACGGCCTCGTCGAGCGCGCCCGTCGCGATGCCCACCGACTGCGCCCCGATGCCGATGCGCCCGCCGTCGAGGGCCATCATCGCGATCTTGAAGCCCCCGCCTTCGACGCCGAGCATCGCGTCGGCGGGCACGGCCACGTCGTCGAGCTCGAGGGGCACGGTGCTCGACCCGCGCAGGCCCATCTTGTCCTCGTGGCGCCCCACACGCAGCCCCGGCGCGCCGCCCTCGACGAGAAAGCACGAGATGCCCGCGGTGCCCGCGCCCCCCGTGCGCGCCCACACCACGAGCACGCCCGCGATGTCGCCCGAGGTGATCCACTGCTTGGCGCCGCGGATCACCCACCGGTCGCCGTCGCGCGTGGCCGTGGTGCGCATCGAGCCCGGGTCGCTGCCGGCCTCGGGCTCGCTCAGCGCGAACGAGCCCGCGGTGTACTCGCCCGACGCGAGGCGCGTCACGTGCCGCTCGCGCTGCGCGTCGGTGCCGAAGGCGTTGATGACCTCGCCCACCATGTTGGTCACGGCCATGGTGACGGCCGTCGCCGCGCAGCCGCGGGCGACCTCCATCATCGCGAGCGCGTAGGCCACGGCGCCCGCCTCGGCGCCGCCGAGCGACGCGGGGAGGTTCACCCCCATGAGCCCCATCGAGGCCATCTCGCGCAGCACCGCGGGGTCGACGCGCCCCTCGCGCTCGAAGGCCGCCGCGCGCCCGGCCAGCACGCGGTCGGCGTACGCGCGCGCCGCGTCGCGCACCATCGCCTGCGTCTCGGTGAGTTCGAAATCCATCGCGTTGAACGTGCTTTCGTGGTGGGTGTGAGGGCCCGCGCTCAGGGGATCGTGACGGTGGCGCGGGCGTACCACGACCCGGGCGACGGGACGCGCCAGCCGCGCACCTCGCGCAGCACGCACTCGGCGGCCGCCTCGGCCTGGGGGTCGGGGATCGACGCGCCCGCGGCCGCCACGCTCGACCCGTTGGGCGCGGCGTAGAGCGTGACCGAGAGCGCCGCGGTGCTGCCGTGGCGGCACGCCGCGAGCGCCGCGCGGCGCTGGCGCACGATCGCGTCGAGGCGCGACGCGGGCCACACCGTCGCGGGGCGCGCGTCGGGGCCGCCGTCGAGCTCCATCGACCACGTGACCTCGGCCTCGCCGCCGCAGGGGCGGCCGAAGTCGAGGTGCGACAGCTCCTGCTGCATGCAGCGCTCGGTCTCGCGGTCGCCCATCGTCGACGTGGTGGGGATCGCCCACCGCACCGCGCCGTCGACCCCCACGCGGATCTTGAAGCCCACGCGGCCCGACAGGCACGGGATCGCCTCGAGGCGCTGCGTGTAGCACGCCGTGAGCCTCGCCTCGGCGTCGCGCAGCGCCGCGTGCACCCGCGGCTGCGGGAGCGTGCCCAGCATGCCCTCGATGGTCATTCCCCCGCGGTGACCCGCGCACTCCGCGGGGCCGTCGCCCGACGAGGCGACCGTCGGCGGGGGCGCGGACGGGCGCGACGCCACGGTCTGCGGGGCGGGTGCGGGCGTGGCGGCGGAGCACGCGGCGAGGCACAGGATCGTCGGCAAATGCAGGGGGCGCATGGCGGCGGGGCGCCGAGTCTGCCAGAGCATCGCGCGTCCCGTCGAGTGGGCGACGGCCGCGCCCTCGCGGCGGGGCGGCGGCGCGCGGACCCGGCGCTTAAATCCGCTCCGCCGACGCCGCGATCGCTTCACCGACGCGGGAGGGCCGCCGTTGACTCGGGCGGGGGGTGAACGATGAACACGAACCACGCGCACGCCGTCGTGCGCATGCTGGCCGACACCGTTCCGCACGCGGATGTCTCGGGGCTGCACGCCGCGCAGCGCCCGCCGGACGACGGCCGGGGCTGGATCGAGCGCTACGAGCTCGTGAGCGCGCTCGGCGAGGGCGGGATGGGGCGCGTCACCCTCGTGCACGATCGCCACGTCGGCCGCGACGCGGCGGTGAAATCGCTGCGCGAGGACCTCGCGGAGGTGCCGTACTACCGAGAGCGCTTCCTGCACGAGGCGCGCATCCAGGCGCGGCTCGAGCACCCGAGCATCGTGCCCCTCTACGACGTCTCCGACGACGGCGACGCCCCGCCGAGGTTCTCGATGCGCTACGTGCGCGGCGAGCGCCTCGCCGACGTGCTCCAGATGCTCCAGCAGGGCGACCCCGAGGCCGCGCGGCGCTACCCTCGGCGGCGCCTGCTCGCGGCCTTCGTGAGCGTGTGCGACGCGGCGCACTACGCGCACCGCTGCGGCGTGCTGCACGGCGACCTCAAGCCCGAGAACGTGATGCTCGACGAGCGCGGCGGGGCGTACCTGATCGACTGGGGCGTCGCGCGCGAGCTCGTCGCGCGCGACGGGCGCGCGGCGACGCACCGCCCGCCCGGCGACGACGACCAGGGCTGCGTCTTCGGCACGCCGGGCTTCATCGCGCCCGAGGCGTGGATGGGGTGCGAGCTCGACGCGCGCGCCGACGTCTACTCGCTCGGCGCCACGCTGTTCGAGATCCTCACGCACGAGCCCTACAACAGCGGCGAGAGCCCGAACGAGCTCATGCGCTCGACGATCTCGCCGCGCCAGCGCACGCCCTCGACCCGCAGGCCCGACCTGGCGATCCCGCCCGAGCTCGACCGGGTCTGCGCGAGGGCCGTCGCGTTCGACCGCGACGCGCGCCACGCCGACGCGGGCGCGCTGCGCGACGACGTGCTGCGCTGCCTGGAGGCCGACCGCGACGAGGCGCCTTCGGACGCGGCCGCCGAGCCTCCGCCGGTCGAGCTCGCCCCGTCGCGCGACGCGCGGGTAGCGCCGTGGGCGCACCGCGCGTGGCTCGCCCCGTCGCCCACGCTCTCGTG
>JBDHVF010000885.1:0-3761 GCA_039809605.1 Polyangiales bacterium
ATCGACGGTCACGCGAACTTCGCGCGAGGTGATGTCCGCGGTCACCGAAGTACGCGGCGCCAATCACACGGCGGGGTCGTGAGCAACCACAGAGCGGGTCAGATCGGGATGGGGGGCCGACACCGCGTACAGTAGCCGGGCGCGCAGAGATCCAGGGCGCGGCGCGCGGGCGACGGTCGGGTCGCGTCGTCGGCGAGCTCGCGTTGTCGCGCGCCGTGATAGGTGCCGTCGTCGTCGAAGACGAGGGTGCGCTGACCCTCCCGGTCGTACAGTCCCCCGGCCTGCTGGGTCGGCAGTCCTCGTTCGATCAGGTCCTCGAGCAGCAGCTCTCCCAAGGTGGTGACGTGGGCGGGCGTGATCGCGCGCAGGAAGCGCGAGAGGGCCGAGCGCGAAGGCAGCGCCGCGCGATCCCAGATCGCGGGGAGCACCGCGGCGATGGGGACGAGTTGGGCGAACAGCGCCTTGAGATGGGCCGCGTCGGAGAGGGCGAAGACCAGCAGGAGCAGGAGGAAGTCGAGGGCGACGTAGCGTCCAGCTCGCCCGCGGGCGACCTTCATCTGGTCGCGCAGGGCCCCCCAGAGTGCGCTGACACGCACCGCGCGCAGGACGACGAGGGCGTGGGGGAACCACGGCGGCGGCGTCGGGGCGCTCGTGGGGGTGGTCTCGATCTGCGTGGTGGACGTATCGTATCCGATGCAATTCTCCCATCAGGTTTCGGGCTCCGGCGCTGTTGCCGTGCAGAGCGGTCCATGATTGGCGCGCCCCCCGGCGCAGCGTCGTAGGCTCCCCGACGGTTGCCTCCACGGCGCGCTTCATGGCAGGCGTTGGCCATGTTCGACGAGGCCGCGCTGCTGGAGAAGTTGCGGAAGATCGAGGCGCTCTTCGAGGGCGCGAGCACCGAGGGCGAGCGCGCCGCCGCCGCGCAGGCCGCGCAGCGCATCACCGAGCGCCTCGCGCAGGTGCGGGCGGTCGAGCCCGACGTCCTGCTCCAGTACTCCATCCCCGACCCGTGGTCGCGGCGCCTGTTCATCGCGCTCTGTCGACGCCACGGCCTGCGGCCCTTCCGCTACCCGCGACAGCGACAGAGCACCCTCTGCGTCCGCGCGCCCGAGTCCTTCCAGCACAAGCTCTGGACGCACTACCGCGCCCTCGACCGCGCGCTCCGCGAGCACCTCGAAGAGGTCACCGAGCGGGTCATCCGCGCCGCCGTCCACGAGGACGTCAGTGAGGCGCCCGTCGTCGCCGAGCGCGGTCAGCTCCCGGAGCCCTGACTACGCCGCCGCGAGCGTCGCGTGCTGGCGCGCGGCGTACGCCTTCGGGGTCAGCGTCCCGAGCTGCGCGCGCGGGGTGTGCTCCAACGCGTCGAGCGTGTCGATCAGGTAGCGGCGCGGGTCGATCCCGAGCGCGCGGCAGCTCATCACCAGCGACCACAGCACGCACGCGCGCCGCGCGCCGCGCGAGGTGCCGCGGAACATCCACGCCCGGCGGCCCACCGCGATGTGCCGCAGCAGCCGCTCGCTCGCGTTGTTGGTCCACGGGATCCGCCCGTCGCGCAGGAACAGCGTCAGCCCCTCCCAGTGCGACAGCAGGTAGTCGAGCGCGCCCCTCATCGGCGTGCGCGGCATCACCTCGCGCTGCTGCTGCTCGGCCCACGCCCGCAGGGCCTCGAAGCTCGGGGCGAGCATCGCCTCCCGCTCGCGTTGACGCTCCTGCGGCGAGAGGTCGGCCCAGCTGCGCTCCAGCAGCGCCACCCTCCGGTAGAAGCGCAGCACGTGGTCGGCGCGTGCGACGTCCGTCTCGCGCGCCTCGTGGAACTTGCGGCGCGCGTGCGCGTTGCAGAGCGCGACGACCAGGCGCAGTGACGCCGCGAAGGTGCCCGTGTGCACGGTCGCCGCGTCGGCCATCGCGACCCCGCGGAAGACGTCGAAGCCGCGGAGCACCGAGCGCGCATCCTTGCGCGAGAGGAACCGAAAGACGACGTGACGCTGGTCGTGGATCACGTAGACCTCGCGGCGCGCGCAGTGAGGGCGCGCGAGGATCTTGAGGCCGGTGCCGTCGATGCCCAGCACGCGATCGCTCGCGAGCAGCTCCGACTCCATGTGCTCGACGATCCGCGCGAGCACGTCGGCGACGCGGCCCGAGACGCGCGAGAGCGTGGCGCGGTCGACGCGCAGTCCCTCGCGCGCGAAGATGCCCATCATGCGGTGGAAGGGCAGGTGATCGGCGTGGTGCATCAGGACGATGTCGGCCGCGAAGCTCGTACCGATCCCGCCCGCGCCGAAGATGGGCGGGTCGTCGGGGCGCGCGATCGACACGCCGCCCTGCCTGCACGACGCGCAGGCCATCTTGTGCCGGTGGGTGATGATGCGACGGAAGCGCACGGGCTCGCGCTCGATGCGCGTGCTCGTCTCCTCGCCGATCTCCGTGAGCGATCGGCCACAACACGCGCAGCTCCGCGCGTCGGGGTACAGGTGCCGATGCTCGTCGGTGACGCGCGACGGGTCGACCTCCAGGTGTTTGCGTTTGCCCGGCCGACCGATCGTGCGCTCGTGCTCACGGACGCGGCCCTTGCGAGGCCACAACGAGTCCTCGTCGTCCGCCGCCGCGTCGTCTCCGTCGGCGCCCTCGAGCGGCGCCTGCTGCGTCTCCGTCGCGAGTGCCGCGTCGTGGTCGTCGGTCTCGGGCCCCGCGTCGCGCGCGGCCGCGTCTTGCGTCCCGTGCTCGTCCGGAGCGAAGCGCTCGCTCTTGTCGCCGTGCAGCTCGTGGTGCAGGCGGGCGATCGTGAAGCGCAGCAGCTCGATCTGCAGGTGGGCTTCGCGCAGGGCCTCGTCGCGCTCGCGTACCTGCTGTTCCAACGCGGCGATGTGGCCGCGCAGCAGCTCGATCGTCACGAGGGCCTCCTGGAGCTCCACGTCCAGAGAACGAACGGGCGCGAAGGATCTTCCCGAGGGAGTCGTCAGCGCGTGCGGATGCCTTCGAGCAGCACGGCGAGCTCGCGCGCGGCGATCGTGACGGAGCGGTCGGCGGGGCGCACAGGCTCGAGGCGAGCGAAGCGCCCGCGGTCAAGGCGTTTGTAGAGCAGGACGAAGCCCGAACCGTCGTGGAAAAGCAGCTTGCAGCGGGTGCGGTCGCGGTTGAAGAAGAGGACGACGGCGCTGCGGAGTACGTCGAGCCCGAGCTGGTCGCGCGCGACGGCGAAGAGGACGTCGAAGGATGCGCGCAGATGCACGGGCTCGGTGGCAGCGTAGAGGGCGCGCGTGGCGGGCAGGAGGATCACGCGCGCTCCATGGCGTCGAGGAAGGCGCGGAGCTGCGCGGCCGGGAGCGAGTCGGGGAAGCGCAGGGTGCGTCCGTCGGGGAGCGCGACCTCGCAGAGGGCGCCCGACGCGACGACCACGGGGAGGATGCGCTGCGCGGGAGCCGCGAGGGCACCGCGCTCACGGAACCTGCGGCGCCAGGCGTAGAGCGTGGAGGCGCGGAGCTGATGCTCGGCGGCGTACGCGCGAGCGCTCAACCCGCTGCGATTCCAGGCGTCGACGTGCTCGTCGGGGGTGAGGGTCTTCGAAGTGGACCTGGGACGTGTCGGGGTACGCATGACCGAGAGCGTCGCAGCGATGTGCAAGCAGGGATCCGCGGGTCGCTCGCGCAGCGCTTCGTTTGCCGCGGTAGATACCGTCACGGTCCGGCGGCGTAGGCCCGGAGCTCTGGCGGCGGTAGAGTCCACGCCGCCATGGCAGAGCCGGAGTCCCCCGCCTTCGATTG
>JBDHVF010000886.1:0-3738 GCA_039809605.1 Polyangiales bacterium
CGCGCGCCCGGCGCAGGGCCGTCGCGCGCTTCGCCTCGCCCGAGCTCGCCGCGCGGCTCGGCGACACCGCGTCACGGCCGCGCCGCGCCCTCAAGTTCGCGCTCGCCGCGCTGGGGGTCGCCATGGCCTTCGCCGCGCTCGCCCGCCCGCGCTGGGGCTGGCGCTGGGAGGAGGCCCGGCGCGACGGCGTCGACATCCTGTTCGCCGTCGACACCTCGAAGAGCATGCTCGCCGAGGACGTGCGCCCGAGCCGCCTCGCCCGCGCGAAGCTCGCCGTGCACGACCTCGTCGACCGCTTCGAGGGCGACCGCGCGGGCCTCGTGGCCTTCGCGGGCGAGGCGTTTCTTCAAGCCCCCATGACGCTCGACCGCGACGCCTTCGGGCGCGCCCTCGACGCGCTCGACACCGAAGTCGTACCGCGCCCTGGAACCAACGTCGCCGCGGCCATCCGCGAGGCGCGCGCCGCCTTCGGGCAGACCGACCACGAGAAGGTGCTCGTGCTGCTCACCGACGGCGAGGCGCTCGAGGGCGACGCCGTCGACGAGGCCCGCGAAGCCGCGCGCGAGGGCATGCGCATCTACGCCGTGGGCGTCGGCAGCCCCGAGGGGTCGCTCGTGCCGGTGCGCGCGCCCGACGGCCGCACGACGCTCTTGCGCGGCCCCGACGGCGAGCTCGTGCGCTCGCGGCTCGACGAGGCGACCCTGCGCCAGCTCGCGACGGTCACGGGCGGCGACTACGAGCCCTTCGGCGCGTCGGGCGAGGGGCTGCGGCGCCTCTACGAGCGGCGCCTCTCGACGCTGCCGAAGCACGCCGTGGCCGAGCGCCGTCACCGCGTCTGGTACGAGCGCTTTCAGGTGCCGCTCGCGCTCGCGGTGGCGGCCCTCGCGCTCGAGGCGCTCGTCGGTGATCGCCGGCGCGCCTTCGTCGCGCGACGCGCCCGCCCGGCGGCGCTCGCGGCGATGATGCTCGCGGCCCTCGCGCTGCCCGCGCTCGCGCAGGCCGAGGGGCGCCCCGCGGCGGTCTACAACCACGGCGTCTCGGCCTACCGCAGCGGCGACTACGCGGCGGCCGCGACCGACTTCGAGCGCGCGCTTCGCGTCGACGACCTCGCGCTGCAGGAGCGCGCCTACTACAACCTCGGCGACGCGCGCTTCAGGGTCGGCGAGTCGACGCGCGAGCGCGACCGCGCCGCGACGCGAACCGCGTGGGAGGCCGCCGCGCGCGCGTACGAGTCGGCGCTGGGGCTGCGCTCCGACGACGCCGACGCGCGTCACAACCTCGACCTGGTGCGCCGCCGCCTCGCCGAGCTCGATCGCGAGGAGCACGAGCAGGCGCAGCAGAATCAGCAGCGCCAGCAGGGGGCACAGGGCCAGCAACAGGGTGCACAGGGCCAGCAACAGGGTGCACAGGGCCAGCAACAGGGTGCGCAGGGACAACAACACGGTGCACAGGGACAACAACAGGGCGCGCAGGGACAACAACACGGCGCGCAGGGACAACAACACGGCGCGCAGGGACAACAACACGGCGCGCAGGGACAGCAGAACGGGCAGCAGGCCAGTTCAACGGACAATCAGGGACACCAAGGCGGTGATAGGGGACAGACAAGCGGTGGTCAGTCCCAAGGCGACGCCACGCAGCCCAACGGGAGCCAGAATCAGGGTCATTCCGGCGATCAGCAGGGACGTCAGCCCGCTGAGCAAGGTCCCCAGAGCGCTGAGCAAGCTCCCCACGGCGCTGCGCAAGCTCCGCAGAGCGCCGGGCAAGGCCCGCAGCAGGCTACGAACGCGCCCCAGGCCGATCGGCAGGGGCAGCAGAGCGCGTCGAACGCGCAGCAACAGGGGGCAGCGGGCGCGCAACACGCAGCGCAACAGCGCGGCGCGCAGCAGGGGTCGGCGCGCGACGGCGGTGCTCCCGGCGCGCGGCTCACCGCGCGTGACGCCGTCGAGCTGCTCGATTCGATGCGCCACGAGGAGCGGCGCTGGCCCCTCGCCGCGCGCGCCGAGGCCGGCGCTCCCTCGTCGTCGCAACTCCCCCGAAAGGACTGGTGACCCATGAAGACCCGACTCCTCGCGCCCATCGTGGCGGCCGCCGTCGGCGCGTCGGCGCTGCCCGCGTCGGCCCTCGCCGAGACGCACGCCACGGCCGAACTCGAGCCGCGTGAGGTCGCCGTCGGCGAGCCCGCGCAGCTCGTCGTCGAGGTCGACGGCGAGCAGGGCGCCGTCCCCGCGGTGCCGCGCGTCGCGGGCGTCGACATCACGCCGCTCGGCCGCTCGCAGCAGATCACCGTCACCAACGGCGTGCCCGACTTCGTGACCTCGTACCGCTACGCCGTGGTCGCCACGCACGCGGGCTCGTACACGATCCCGTCCATCGCCGCGGGCGCCGGGAGGACCGCGCCGATCGTCTTCGTCGCGACCGGGTCGTCGCCCGCCACCTCGTCGCGTCAGGCCCGCACGGGCGCGCCGTCGACCCCTTCGTTCGACGAGCCGGCGGTCGAGCGCGCGGCGCCGGGGAGGGCGTTCCTGCGGGTGATCCTCCCGAAGCGCAGGCTGGTCGTGGGCGAGTCGGTGCCCATCACCGTGAAGGCGTACTTCAGCCCCGGAACCTCCGCGACGCTCGAAGCCCCGCCCGAGCTCACGAGCGACGCCTTCGCGGTGCACGGGCTCACCGACCGCGCGACCCGCAGCGAGGAGTCCGTGCGCGGCGTGCCCTACGCCGTGCTCACCTGGCGCGGGCGCCTCACGGCGCTGCTCGCGGGACAGGCGGACCTCGGCGCGCACATCCCCGCGACGCTCCAGTACCGCGAGCCCGTGCGCGTGAACCCGCAAGCCCGCGCGCGGCGCGACCCCTTCGGCTGGGGAGCGCCCTTCGACGACGACCCGTTCTTCAGCTCGTTCTTCGCCAGCGCCGACGCCATGTTCGACGACATGTTCGAGGGCGCGGGGCGCGAGGTCTCTCGCCACGTCACGCTGCGCGACGGCGCGGGCTCGGTGTCTGTCACCCCGCTGCCCGACGAGGGAAGGCCCCCGGGCACCGTCGCGGTGGGTCGCTTCGAGCTGTCGTCGACCGCGACGCCCGCCACCGTCGCCGTAGGAAGCCCCGTCACCCTGCGCGTCGCCGTCACGGGCGAGGGGACCTTCGACCGCGTCGCCCTCCAGGGCCTCGCGACGAACCCCTCGTACCGCGCGTACGCCGCGACCGAATCGTTCACGGCCTCCGACACCCTCGGCCTCGCGGGCACCCGGACCTTCGAACAGTCGGTCGTGCCCGACGAGGCCGGCGCGCTCACGCTGCCCGCGCTCTCGCTCACCTACTACGACCCCACGGCGCGCGCGTACGTCACGCGCTCGACGGCGCCGATCCAGCTCACGGTGACGCCCTCGGCCTCGGGCGCGACGCGCGCGCGCACGCTCGACGCCCCCGTCGCCACGGGGCTGCGCCCCGACCGGGTGAACACGGGGCCCTCGGTCGGCGCGCTGCTGCCGGTGCCGCACTCGGCCGCGTGGCTGCTCGCGCCGCTCGCGCTGCTCGGGCTCGCGCTGGCCGTGCCGCGCGTGGCGAACCGCGAGCCCTCCGAGGCCCGCAGGCGCCGTCGCGCGCAGCGCATCGGAGAGCGCGCCGTGCGCGCCGCCCGCGCTCGCATGGAGCGGGCGCGTCGCGCGGGCGACCCCGAGGCGTTCTTCGCCGCCGCGCGCGCGGCGCAGCAGGCGCGCGCCGCGGTGCGCCTCGGCGTGA
>JBDHVF010000887.1:0-3738 GCA_039809605.1 Polyangiales bacterium
TGCCCTACCGCACGGTGAACGTCACGCCCAACGGCGTGGCGCAGTTCGCGTCGGCCACCTCGCAGTGGGTCAACACCACGCTGCCCGCGCCCTCGTCGCCCAACGCCGTGCTCGCGTTCTGGGACGACCTGCTCATGCGCACGGGCGTGTGCGCGGCGACCGTGGGCGCGGCGCCCGACCGCCGCGCCGTGCTCCAGTGGAACGACGCCGCGTTCTACCCCACGGTCGACCCCGCCACGCACCTGACCTTCGAGGTGGTGCTGAGCGAGGCCACGCAGACCGTCGACGTGCTCTACAACACCATGACCGGCAGCGGCGACCTCTCCACCGGGTCGAGCGCCACGATCGGCGTGCAGGAGGGCGGCGGCACGCGCTTCGACCTCGTCGGGTACAACACCCCCGGCATCGCCACCGCGGGCACGGCCTTCCGCTGGTCGCCCACTTCGAACGACCAGTACTGCCAGGCGGGCACCTACCGCCGCACGTACGAAGCCGCGTGCCCCGCCGGCGTCGCGACGATCCCCACGTGGGGCATGCTCAACTACAGCGCTCGCGTGCCCGGCGGCGCGGCCATTCGCATGGAGGTGCGCGCCGCCGACGCCGCCGCGGACCTCGCGACGGCCACGCCGGTGCGACTGCCCGACGCGCCGCGATCGAGCGACGGCACGGCCGTGACCACGGGCTACGACCTCGGCGACATCCTCACGGCGGCCTCGCCTCACCTCGGCCACGCGCGCTTCGTCGAGCTCACGGCGTACTTCGACCCGGGGCCCGACGAGAACCTCGCGCCGACGCTGGGCTCGGTCGAGGTGCAGTTCCGCTGCCGCCCCGTCGAGGCGCCGTTCCGCTGCCAGGCCGGCAGCGCGTGCCTCACGAGCGGCGTGTGCCGCCGCGGCGTGATCTCGTGCACGCACCCGCTCACGCCCGAGTGCGTCGACGCCGGCCCCCTTCCGGTCGGCACCACCTGCGGCCCGCACGCCGTGTGCGACGCCGCGGGCGCGTGCGTGGCGTGCGACGAGGGCGCGAGCTGCGACACGGGCAACCCCTGCGAGTTCGGCCGGATCTCGTGCGCGACCGGGTCTCCCGTCTGCACGGCCGTGAGCGACCGGCCCGCGGGCACCGTCTGCGGCCTGGGCTCGGGCGCCTACACCCGCGGCGACTCGTCGCTCGGCTGGGTCGACGCGTGCGCGACGCCCGGCTCGACGAGGCTCCTCGCGGCGTCGGCCGACGGCACCGCGGCCGTGACGCTGCCGTTCCCGTTCACGTTCTACGGCACGGTGCGCACGGCGGCGGGCATCAGCGCGAACGGGGTGATGGCCTTCCCGTCGGTGACGGCGGCGTGGGACAACGTCGCGCTGCCCGCCGCGGGCATGGGCGACGCGATCATGCCCTTCTGGGACGACCTCCAGACGCGCCCCGCGGGCGTCTGCGTCGCCACCCTCGGCCGCGCGCCGGGGCGTCTCTTCGTGGCTCAGTGGTCCAACGTCGACCTCCAGGACCGCGGCACCTCGGGCGACCTCGGCGCGTCGCTCAACTTCGAGGTCGTGCTCGAGGAGGCCACGCAGGCGGTCGACGTGATCTACGGCGACATGGTCGGCGACAGCCGCGCGAGCGGCGAGAGCGCGACGGTGGGCATTCAGCGCGGCGACGGGACGCTCTTCGATCAGTACGCCTACAACACGACCGGCGGCGTTCGCGCCAACAGCTCGATCCGCTGGGCGCCGCCCATCGCGAGCACCTGCGACGGCGCGGGCACCTGCACGCCCTGCATGACCAGCGAGACCTGCGACGGCCGCGACAACAACTGCAACGCGCTCGTCGACGAGGGCATCCCCGACATCTCCTGCGGCGTCGGCGCGTGCCGGCGCACCGTGCCCGGCTGCGACCACGGCGCCGTGCCCACCTGCACCCCCGGCACGCCCACCTCGGAGATCTGCAACGGCCTCGACGACGACTGCGACGGGATGATCGACGAGATGTGCGCGGGCACCATCACCTGCCCCGCCGACGTGTCGATGTTCGCCGGCGACACGACGTCGCTCACGGTCGTGCCGGGCGGCGTGCTCCGGAGCTACACCTGGTCGATCATCTCGTCGCCGACCGGCGGCGACACCACCGCGCGCTGGAGCCCCACGCCCCCGGCGTCGGCCACCGAGTCGTTCCAGCCGCTGATCGTGGGGGTGTACCGCATCCAGGTGAGCGCGATCGACGGGCTCAACCAGACCCGCACCTGCGCGTTCAACGTCACGGCCAACTCGCGCGGCCTGCGCGTCGAGCTCACGTGGAACGGCTCGGGCGACGTCGACCTGCACCTGCACAACAACGTGAGCGGCGCGTGGTTCGACCGCACCAACGACTGCCACTACGCCAACATGACCCCCGCCTGGGGGGCCGGGCAGGACGTCGACAACATCACCGCCAACGGCCCCGAGAACATCCGCATGAACACCCCCACCGTGGGCCAGACGTACACCGTCGCGGTGCACAACTACGCGCGCGCCGCCGGGCGCGTCGCCACCGTGAAGGTCTACTGCGGGCCCGCCGCGGGCACCACGCCCAGCGCCACGTACACGAGCCTCGCCCTCGCGGGCTCCTCGTCGGGCAACTGCACGTCGAACACCTTCTGGAAGGTCGCCAGCGTGACCATCAACCCCGACGGGTCGTGCACCCTCACGCCGCTCAACGTGTACACCACGTCGAGCAACGCCTGCACGACCCGATAGGCCCCGCGGCGAGGATCTCCACGCTGGCGCGGCGCCCGTTCCGAGCTTTACACCCGCGCGCCCTCGCCTCAGACTCCCCGCCGCATGGCCTTCGCGCTGCCTGTGATCGCGCCGCACCCGGCGGCGCCGCCCGTGACGGTCGAGCGCGCCTCGCCGCGCTCGGTGCGCATCTCGGTGACCGACCGCTGCGACATGGCCTGCGTCTACTGCCGCCCCTCGATGCTCGACGGCTACCTGCCCGCCGAAGACCGCCTCGACGTCGGCGAGTGGGAGACGCTCGTCGCGGGGCTCGTGCGCGAGGGCGTCCGCCGCGTGCGCATCACGGGCGGCGAGCCGCTGCTCTTCAAGGGCCTCGTCGACGTGGTGGCCCGCGTGCGCGCGCTCGGCGTCGACGACCTCGCGCTCACCACCAACGGCGCGCGCCTCGACCGCCTCGCGCGGCCGCTGCGCGACGCGGGGCTGCAGCGCGTCACCGTCTCGATCGACTCGCTCGACCCCGAGCGCTTCGCGCGCATCACCCGCGGCGGCGACCTCGCGGCCGTGCTCCGCGGCGTCGACGCGGCCCTGGCCGCGGGCTTCGACGAGGTGAAGACCAACACCGTGGTGCTCCGCGGCGACAACGACGGCGAGCTCGAGGCGATCGTGCGCTGGGCGTGGTCGCGCGGGGTCACGCCGCGCTTCATCGAGGTGATGGGCGTCGGCGAGGGCGGCCGCATCTGGCGCGACAAGCTCGTGCCCGCGGTCGAGCAGCGCGCCGCGCTCGCGCACCTCGTCGCCGACGGGCCGGGCGAGCGCGACCCCGACCGCGGCCCCTCGAAGTACGTGCCCGCGCGCGACGGCAGCGGGCGCCGCGTGGGGTTCATCACGGGCTCGACCGACACCTACTGCGAGGGCTGCGACCGCCTGCGCGCCACGAGCGACGGCGTGCTGCGGCCGTGCCTGTCGACCAACGACGGCGTGGGCGTGGCCGACGACCTGCGCGCGGGCGCCGACGCCTCCGTCGTGGCCGAACGCC
>JBDHVF010000888.1:0-3734 GCA_039809605.1 Polyangiales bacterium
GACCGAAGAGGTGCCCGGCCGTGAGGTGTGCGTACCCGTCGGTGGTCTCGACATCCTCGTGCCGCATGAACTCCCGCACCTCGGCCAGCGTGAGCGTCACGCCCCACGTACCGGTCAGCAAGTGACTCGCCGTCGAGTGGCGCAGCCCGTGGAACGCCACGCGCGGGTTGATCTTCGCGAGCTCGCGATGGCCGACGCGGGGGCGGTCCTTGCCGTTGACCTTCCGGGTGCTCCAACCCGCGTCGTCGCTCACCCGCCGACGACGGCCACGCGACGAGGGGAACACGAGGGCGTCATCGCCCGGCCCCTCACCGTCGACCGTGGCGAGCGCTCGGAGCCTCGCGAACGCCGCGACGGCCTGCGGGAGCAGCGGGACGGGCTGCACCTTGCCGTTCTTCGGGGCGTTGCCGTGCGACCACCGGACGATCACCTCGGGGCGGTCGTTGCGCTCGCGCACGTCGCACCAGTGGAGGCCCCAGAGTTCCCCCTGCCGCAGCCCGGTGTAGATCGCCACGGCGTAGAGCAGCCTCGACGCCTCGGGGATCTTCTCGCAGGTCTCCACGGCGCGGATCTCGTCGGCCGTGAGGAACTCCCGCGGGGCGCTGGCGACCTCGCCGGGCCGCTTCGGGATCTTCACGCCGGCGGCTGGGTTCGACGCGATGAGCTCATCCTCGAGCGCGTCGGAGAGCGCCTTGCGCACGAGGTTGTAGACGTGCCGCACGGTGCGGGCCGTGAGGTGCTTGCCGTCGCGCTTCGACGCCACGAGGTCATCGAGCCACGCGCGCACATGCCGGGGGCGCACGTCGAGGAGCGGCGTCGAGGCGAGCGCCGAGGGCGCGATGTGGAGCTTCCACCGGCTCTTGTCCTGCGCGGGCCACCGCACGCGCGACTCGCGACGCTTGAGCCAGGTCTCGCCCCACGTCGCGAGCGTGAGCACCTCGGGCTCCGACGCGGGTTCCGGCGCAGGCTCCGCGGCTCGCTTTCGGTCTCGCTCGGCGCGCTCGGCGACCATGGCGGCGCGCAGGGCTTCGGCTTCCTCGCGGGTGTCGCAGGTCTCGCGCACCTGCTCCCCATCGACCATGAGTCGCACTCGCCAGCGGCCGGACGGGAGCTGCTCGACGTTGCCGCGGCCGTAGCGACTCGGGTTGCCGTCGGCCGACGCATACGCGCGCGACACATGGTTTCGGGGGTCTGACCCACCCTCGGGTGTATGCATCTCGTCTCTCTCTTTCTCTATACACTCACACACCGAAAACCTGACCCACCTGACCCACCCCACCGAAGCGCCTTGTTTGCAGCGGAAAACATGGGTCAAAGCGTCTGACCCACCCTTGACCCACCTGACCCACCCCCCGCCCTTCGATGCTGCGAGGGTGGGTCAGAACCCGGCCGGGAGGTCGAGCGGATCGCCCTCCGCGGCCGCCGCGAGCTCCCCGCGGGCGATCATGGCGCGGAGGTCGGCGTCGGCCACCGCTTCGGGGTCGACGGGAGGCGGCGACGCCTCGGAGACGATCGCCACGCGTTCCGCCCACGCCTCGCGCCACGAGTCGGGCCACGTCTCGCGGGGAGGCAGGGGCGGCGAGCACGTGCGCGCGAGGGTGGGGCGGATCAGGTCGAGGGCGCTCCGCAACTCGGCGCGCTCGGCGGGCGAGAGCAGTCCGGCCGGCGCGTCGCCCCGCACGCGGGGGCCGTCGACCTCGAGCCGTACGACGTGGGGCGGCGCGCTCATGCCTCGAACACCTCGCGCGTGTTCGTCTCCGGGGGCGCCTCGCTCTGGCCGTCGAGGGGCGCAGGGGCGGACGCACACGCATCGTCGACGTCCTCGTGCAGCCCCAGGGCCGCGACCTTCACAGCGAGCACGTCGACGCGCACGCCCCCGCCGATGCGCGCGCGCACCGTGAGGGAGCGTCGCGCCTTGCTCTCGTCGGTGCGGGTGAGCAGCTCCGCGGCCTTGAGCGCGCGGGCGAGGGCCGCGGCGTCGACGGAGAGCGGATGCCCGGCGCGCTTCGCCCGCTCGCGGGCCACGTCGAGCGCGGAGGCGGCCTCGATGAGCACCTCATCCGTCGTGGACCCCGTGTCGACGTACCCCACGCGCCGCCCCTGCGGTCTGTACTCGGTGCCGTACGACGACGGCTCCGGGCGATACCCCCATGCGATCGGATTCGCGGGCACCGCGGGGCGACCGTCGATGATCCCCGCGACGTGCGCCTCCCCGGAGCGCAGCGCAGCGCCCACGAGGCCGCAGAAGCGCCGCGCGGGGTCTTCCTCGGCCACATGCTCCCCGTGCTCGCGGGAGACCGCGCGCAGGGCCGCGACGGCGCGGTCGCGCGCGTACTCGAGGGCCGCGGCGTCGAGCGCGTTCACGTCGGCGAGGAACGAGAAGAACTCCTCGAGCCCCAGGGCCAGCGCGCCGAGCACCTCCTCCGCGCGGGCGCTCGCGCCGAGGCCCCACGCGCGCGCCGCTTCACGCTCGCGTTGGATGATCCGCGCGAAGTCATCGTCGACGCGCGGCGCGAGCCAGCGCACGAACGCCGCCATGCCGCGCGCGAGCTCCCCGCGGGCCGCGCGGTCGCAGAGGCCGCCGGGCACGTCGGGCCGCGGCGTGGGGTGCACGTCGAGCGAGAGTGTCACCGTGCGCGCGTTGAGCGACTCGCCCGGCAGTCGCACCTCCCCGGTGGAGAGCACCGACCCGCGCGGGCGCGGCTCGTGTCGCACGCCACCTTCGCGCTTGCCCTTCATCCCGCCCGCGCCGTTGAACACCGCGCGGAGCACGGGGTCTGCCTTGTGGATGTGCTCGGCGCGCAGGTCTTCGATCGGCACCACCGCGTGCCCGATCGTGGCGAGCGCGTGCAGCGCGGCGAGCGGCGTCACGCGATCCCACGCGAGCGGCGCGCGCTCCTTCACCATCGACGGCCCGAAGCACTGCGCCACCAGCGCCGCAACGGTGCTCTTGCCGCGCCCCGGAGGCCCCATGAGGTGCACGAGCGAGCGTGACGGCCCGAGCACGGAGCGCGCGGCGAGCGCCACCAGCGGAACCATCACGGTCGCGGGCTCCATCGAGAGCAGCGCCACGAGGGCCTCGACGCCCGCGCGGGCCTCCGCGGCATCGACCGTCGGCGGGAACGCGTAGCGGTCGGCGGGGTCGCCGGGCACGGCCCGCACGCCCTCGACGGCGCCGCGCTCGCCGATGGACTCGCCCGCGGTGACGTAGACCCTGCGGCGGAAGTCCCATCCGGTGAAGCGCAGAACGGTCGTGTGCTTCGTGACGCCGCGGGACAGGAGCCGGATCGCTTCGCACAGGTGCTCGCGCGTGCCGGGGGCCGCGCCCACGGCGGCGCCCGCGGCGATCACGCCGGGCCAGCGCATGCGGTCGAAGGTCGCCGCGGGCTCCTCGTGACGTCGCGGGGTGCGCTCCCCCTCGAGCACCACCTCAACGACGTACGTCACCCGTTCGGGCGCGTCGGGCGCGTCGACCTCGTGCACGGCCTCGACGATCGCCGCGGAGAAGTGCGCGAGCGTGACAGCCTCGGCGCCGTCTCTCTTGGGGCGCTCCATCCAGACGCGGCCGAGTTGCATGTAGTACGTGACGCCCGAGTCATCGCCCGTGCTCGCTTCGCCGTAGTGCGCCGCGAGCTCGGCGGGCGCCTCCGCGCGCTCGCGTTCGCGCTGCGCCGCGACGGCGACGGCTTCGCGCTCGGCGGCCTCGCGGGCGCGCGCGGCGGCGGCCCGCGCCT
>JBDHVF010000889.1:0-3723 GCA_039809605.1 Polyangiales bacterium
ATCGACACGGCCACGCGCTCGCTCGTGCGCGAGGTCGCGCTCGGCGCGTCGCCCCCGGCGATGGACGCCGCGGGCCGCTACGAGCCCCGCGTGGGCCCGCGCGCGCTCGCGCTGAGCCCCGGCGCGGGCCGGCTCTACGTCTCGGGCCAGCGCTCGGGCGACGTGTCGGTGATCGACCTCGCGACGCTGCGGGTGACCGCGCGCGTCGCCGTGGGCAGCGAGCCCGTGGGCGTGCTCGTGTCGCCCGACGAGCGGAGCGTGTACGTCGCCTGCGCGATGGACGGCGCCGTGGTGCGCATCGACGCCGCGCGCCGCGCCGTGACGGGGTCGGTGACCACCGCGGCGAAGCCCTGGTCGCTCGCGTGGTCGGCCGACGCGACGACGCTCTACGCCGCGCACCTGCTCGGGCCCGGCGTGAGCGCGATCGACCCCGCGGCCCTGCGCGTGCGCTCGGTGGCGCGCTTCGACCCCGTGGCCCGCGGCGCGGCGGACCCCCGCGTGCCCAACGGCGACGCGCGCGGGCTCTACGACGTCGTCGTCAGGCCCGGAGCTCCGACGGAGCTCTGGGTGCCCCACATCATGCTCTCGAACGAGACCGGGCAGCGCCCGGTGGGCCCGTCGGGCGCGCTGGAGCTCGACTTCGAGACGACGGTGTTCCCCGCGGTGAGCGTGCTCGCCGAGGGCGCCGCGCGCGCGTGGATGAGCGTCGCGTCGCTCGGGGTCGACCCCCCGACGCGCCGTCGCCTGGGGATGCAGAGCATCACGTCGGGGCCGCACGCGATCGACTTCACGCCCGACGGCCGTTGGGCCCTCGTGGCGAACGCCAACAGCGACGACGTGGTGGTGATCGACGCCGCGCGCCGCGTCGAGGCCCCGCAGGGCCTCGTGCGCCCGCTCGGCGGTCGCATGCCCGAGGGCGTGGTGGTGTCGCCCGACGGCGCGCGCGCCTACGTCGACCTTCGCAACACGAGCTCGGTGGCCGTGCTGCGGCTGCGCCAGGGCGACGAGGGCCTCGAGGTCACGCGCGACGGAGACCCCATCGCGAGGCTCGCGAGCGACCCGATGCCCGGCGTGCTGCGCGCGGGGCAGCGGATGTTCTTCAGCGCCAACAGCGCGGAGCTCCCCGTCACGCAGAACTTCTGGGTGGCCTGCGCGAGCTGCCACATCGAGGGGCGCAGCGACGGGGTGATCTGGCGCTTCAAGGTCGGGCCCCGCGACACGCCCTCGAACGCGGGCGGGGTGCTCGGCACGGGGCCATTGCTGCACACGGCCACGCTCACGACGGTCGAGGACTACTGGCGGATCATCACCGAGGAGCAGGGCGGCAACGGCGAGGGCTTTCGCGACGACCCGATGCTCCGGCCGCAGCTCGCGGCGCTTCAGGAGTACGTCAACCGCGCGATCCCGCTGCCGGTGCCGCCGCGCACCGACCCCGCGCTCGTGGCGCGGGGCAGGGCGATCTTCGAGCGCCCGTCGGTGGGCTGCGCGTCGTGTCACGCGGGGCCGCGGCTCACCGACTCGGACCGGGGCACGCTCGCCGAGCCGAGGCTCTACGACGTGGGCACCTGCAACGCCGACCCGGCCTGGCCCGACCGACCCCACCAGGATGCCCAGGGCGGAGCGCGCGACGGGTGCCGTTTCGACACACCGTCACTCCGCGGGGTCGCGGACTCGGCTCCCTACCTGCACGACGGCTCGGCGGCCACGCTGCGCGACGTGCTCGAGCGCACCCGCGGGCGCATGGGGAACATCGAGGGCCTCTCGCCCGCGGACCTCGACGCCCTGGTCGAGTACATGCGCTCGCTCTAGATCCGTGGCGCCCCATACGCCTCGCGACAAATTGCGCGCTGGTATCCGAAGGTGGTTCGCGTATCCTCGCGCCCGCCCGGAACACCCCCCAACGCGCTGCTTCCGCAGGCAGACGACCACCCGGCTGGAGACGCCCCGATGGCCAAGAACACGACGCTCAACTACAACGACAAGTCCTACGAGTACCCCGTCACGGTCGGCACCGAGAACGAGCCCGGCCTCGACATCTCGAAGCTCCGCGGGCAGACGGGCCTGGTCACGCTCGACCCCGGGTTCGTCAACACCGCGTCGTGCACGAGCGCGATCACCTTCCTCGACGGCGAGCGGGGAATCCTGCGGTACCGGGGCTACCCCATCGATCAGCTCGCGGAGAAGAGCACCTTCCTCGAGGTGGCGTGGCTGGTGATCTACGGCGAGCTGCCGACGAAGGAGGAGCTCGAGGGCTTCGAGACCCGCCTGCGCCGCCACACCCTCGTGCAGGAGGACCTGAAGAACCTCTTCAACGCCTTTCCGCGCGACGCGCACCCGATGGCGATCCTCGCGTCGACCGTGTCGGCCCTGTCGACCTTCTACCAGGACTCGAACGACCCGCTCGACCCGCGCGACGTCGAGATCTCGACCTACCGCCTGCTCGCCAAGCTCCCGACGATCGCGTCGTGGGGCTTCAAGCGCTCGCGCAACCAGCCCTACGTCTACCCCGACAACGCCCTCGGCTACACGGCCAACTTCCTCAAGATGATGTTCGCCGTGCCGTCGGAGCCCTACGAGGTCGACCCCGAGTACGCCAAGGCCCTCGACCTCCTGCTCATCCTGCACGCCGACCACGAGCAGAACTGCTCGACGTCGACCGTGCGCCTCGTCGGGAGCGCGCGCTCGAACATGTTCGCCTCCGTGGCCGCGGGCATCCTCGCGCTCTGGGGCCCGCTGCACGGCGGCGCCAACCAGGAGGTGCTCGAGATGCTCGGCCAGATCCACGCCGACGGCGGCAACCTCCAGAAGTACGTCGACCTCGCCAAGACCAAGGACTCGAACTTCCGCCTCATGGGCTTCGGGCACCGCGTCTACAAGAACTTCGACCCCCGCGCGAAGATCATCAAGGCCGCGGCCGACCGCGTGCTCGCGAAGCTCAACGTCAACGACCCCCTGCTCGACCTCGCCAAGCGCCTCGAAGAGGTCGCGCTGCGCGACGAGTACTTCATCTCGCGCAAGCTCTACCCCAACGTCGATTTCTACTCGGGCATCATCTACCGCGCGCTCGGCATCCCCACGAACATGATGACCGTGATGTTCGCGCTCGGCCGCCTGCCCGGCTGGATCGCCCACTTCCGCGAGATGAACGCCCAGCGCCTCCCCATCGGCCGCCCGCGCCAGATCTACACGGGCGCGACCGAGCGCCAGTACGTGCCCGTCGAGCAGCGCAAGTCGTCGCGCTGAAGCGCCTCTATCCCACGTCGCCCACCCGCACGACCACCCGCTCGCCCTCGTCGGTGCGCACCACGAGGGCGCCGTCGTCGGCGAGCGCCTCGGCCGCGCCCGTCACGCCGTTCACCGACACCCTCGCGCCCACCGTCTCGCAGCGCGCCGTGAGCGCGGCGTGCATCGGCGCGAGGCCCGCCCGCTCGAACTGCGCGAGGCGCGCTTCGAGGCGCACGCAGAGCGAGGCCAGCACGTCGGCGCGCGACAGGTCGCTGCCCCGCAGCGCGCGCAGCGTCGTGGCGACGCCCTCGAGGCCCGGCGGCGGGAGGGCGCCCCGCACGTTCACCCCGACGCCCAGCACCACCCACGCGAGCTCGGCGCCGCGCAGCGTGCCCTCGACGAGCACGCCCGCGAGCTTGAGGCCGCCCGCGCGCACGTCGTTGGGCCACTTCACGCGCACCTCGACGCCGCTCACGAAGGGCTCGACGGCCTCGGCCA
>JBDHVF010000890.1:0-3723 GCA_039809605.1 Polyangiales bacterium
AGGGGCCGGTGACGTCGCGTCGCGCCCGGCGTTCTCCGCGGCTTCGCCGCTCGCGAACGCCGGTCTTCCCCTCGCAACGTGACGTCGCGATCGCGCTTCCGCCGGGGAGCCGACGGCGTCGCGTCGAGCAGTCAGCGTCATCGCGTGCGCCGCGGCGCTACGTCCGCGCTTGAAACCGCGCCGCGACCCGGTGCATCTACGCGGCGGACTCCCGATGCGCATTCGTCTCGTCTCGCCCGTCACGGCCGCGTGCGCGCTCCTCTCGCGCGCGGCGTTCGCGCAGATCGCGCCCACCACGCCGCAGGAGCCAGCGCAGACCGCGCCCTCGCAGACCCGCGCTCCGCGGCTCACGCAGTTCGTCGAGGCCACGTACCCGCCTGAGGCGCTCGAGGCGGGCCTCGAGGGCTCGGTGCTGATGCAGCTCTCGATCGACGCCGAGGGGCACGTCACCGACGCGCAGGTCATCGAGGGCCTGGGCCACGGGCTCGACGAGGCGGCGCTCGAAGCGGCCCGGCGCTTCGTGTTCGAGCCCGCGCGGCGCGACGGCGAGGCCGTGCCCGCGGTGCTGCGATACCGCTACCGCTTCCGCGCGGCGGCGGCGAGGGCGGCGCAGCGTCCGCCGGTGCGCGCGGCGCTGCGGGGCACCGTGCGGGGCGCGGGCGACGCGCTGGTCGCGGGCGCGTCGGTGGTCGTGGTGGCGCCGAACGGAGCGCGCCGAGAGGCCACGACCGACGCGCAGGGCGCGTTTCGCGTCGAGCTCGACGTCGAGGGAGAGGCGCGCGTGGTGGTGCGCGCCGACGGCTACCGCGAGTTCAATGCCTCGGAGACGGTGCGCGACCGCGACGAGCTCGCGCTCACCTACCGGCTCTCTCCCGCGGCGCCCGCGCAGCCCGCGAGGCCCGCGAGCGACGACGAGGCGGGCGAGGCCACGGTGCGCACCCGCAGGCCCGCGCGCGAGGTCACGCGGCAGACGCTGGAGTTCCGAGAGATCCTTCGCATGCCGGGCACCGGCGGCGACGCGCTGCGCGCGGTGCAGAACTTCCCCGGCGTGGCGCGGGCCATCAACGGCCTGCTCATCGTGCGCGGGAGCACGCCGCAGGACACGCAGATCTTCGCCGACGGCACGCTGATCCCGATCGTGTACCACTTCGGGGGGCTGTCGTCGGTGGTGAGCACCGAGCTTCTCGATCACATCGATTTCTACCCCGGCAACTACTCCGCGCGGTACGGGCGCGCGCAGGGCGGCATCGTCGACGTGGGGCTGCGCAGCCCGCGGCGGCAGGGCTGGCGCGGCGTCGCCAACGTCAACCTCATCGACGCGAGCCTCTTCCTCGAGGGCGCCATCACGCGCGACCTGTCGTTCGCCGTGAGCTTCCGTCGCAGCTACGTCGACGCCATTCTGGGCGCGGTGCTGAGCGGCGTCGACGCCGTGACCGTCACCTCGCTGCCCGTCTACTGGGACTACCAGGCGCTCCTCGAGTGGCACCCGGGCTCGCGCGACCGCGTGCGCCTCGCGCTGCTCGGCAGCGACGACTCGTTCGCGCTCGTGCTCAACCGCCCGAACGAGATGGCCCCGCGCTTCACCGGCAGCTTCTCGTCGGGCATCGGCTTTCACACCGGGCAGCTCCTCTGGGACCACACCTTCTCGAGCGCCGTGTCGAGCCGCGCCGTGGTCTCGCTCGGCCGCAACGCCATCAATTTCGGGGGCGGAGAAGCCTTCGGGCTCGACCTCTCGTTCTGGCAGTACACCGTGCGCTACGAGCTCTCGGCGCAGCTCTCGCGCCGCATGCGCGCCAACGTGGGCCTCGACATGCTGGGCGGCCCGGCGACGGTGAGCTTCAACGGCATCAGGCCGCCCACCGAGGGGCAGCAGGTCGACATCGGCAACGTCGCGCGCGTGTCGACCAACGCCACCGACTGGCTCTACCGCCCCGGCGCCTACGCCGAGCTCGAGCTCACGCCCGTGCGAGGGCTGCGCCTCGTGCCCGCGCTGCGCGTCGACTACACCCGCGACGCCGCGCGATCGGTCAGCTTCGCGCCGAGGCTGTCGTTCCGATGGGAGTTCCTGCGGCAGTGGTTCGTGAAGGGGGGCGTCGGGGTCTTCAACCAGCCGCCGCAGCCCAACCAGACCTCGGGCGCGCCCAACACCTTTCAGCCCACGACCACCGTGGGCAACCCCAACCTCGTCACCCAGCGCGCCGTGCAGTACAGCCTCGGCTTCGAGCACGACTTCTCGCGCTACGTGAGCCTCTCGGTCGAGGGCTTCTACAAGACCCTCGACGACCAGGTCGTGTCGCAGCCCTCGATCACCGGCGCGGGCTACCTCAACGCGGGCGCGGGGCGCATCTACGGCGGCGAGATCCTCTTGCGCCACCGCCCCTCGTCGCGCTTCTTCGGCTGGCTCGCGTACACCATCTCGCGCAGCGAGCGCAGAGACTCCCCCGGCGCCGACTACCGCATCTTTCAGTTCGACCAGACGCACATCCTCACGGCCATCGCGAGCGTGCGCCTCGGGCGCGGATGGGAGGCGGGGCTGCGCTTCAGGCTCGTGTCGGGCAACCCCACCACGCCCGTCGCGGGCGCGATCTTCAACGGCGACACGGGCACCTACCAGCAGATCCCCGGCGTGCCCTTCTCGACGCGCAATCCCCCGTTTCACCAGCTCGATCTGCGCATCGACAAGACGTGGACCTTCCGCCGGGGGAGCTTCAACCTCTACCTGGAGGTGCTCAACGTCTACAACAACGCCAACCCCGAGGGCGTGCAGTACAACTTCAACTACACCCAGTCTGCGACGGTCACGGGCATCCCCTTCTTCCCCAACCTCGGCATCCGGGCGGAGTACTGAGATGGCACGCGTGACCCGCGCGGCGCTGGCCGCGACCTGCCTCGTCTCGGTGAGCTGCGGCGGCGACCTCGACCCCGCGTGGAAGATCAAGACCTTCAGGGTCTTCGGCGCGCGCGTCGACAACGTCACCCGCGCGACGAGCGACCCCCGCTCGGCCGAGGCCGCGCCCGGCGAGACGGTGCGCCTTTCGCTCTCTCGCTTCGACCCGTCGCCGACGCCGCGCGCGCTCGACGTCGTGTGGATCGTCTGCCCGCAGGCGAGCCGCATGGGCAACACCGTGGGCTGCGACCCGGCGAGCTCGATCGTGCTGCGAGGCCCCGAGGCGACGTTCACCGTGCCGAGCGTGCGCTACGGCACCGACCCCTTCGGCCGCGCCCGCATGCAGGGCGTGGCCGCCGTGTGCGCGGGCGGGACCGTGGGCTTCGACCCGTCGACGCGGCTGCCGCGATGCCAGGGCGAGGGGGCCGAGGGCGTGGTGATGACGCGCTCGATCCTCGTGCGCACCACCGAGGCCGACCCGATCAACCACAACCCCGCGCTCACCGACGCGGTGCTCTACCGCAATGGCAACCTCAACGACGCCGTGACGATCGCGGCCGACGGCTCGACGCGCGTGCCGCGCTGCACGACCGACCCGTGCACCGACCACGTGATCGAACTGCGCGTGGGTGACGGCAGCCGAGAGACGTTTCGCACGCTCGACGCGCAGGGCTCGTACGTGATGGCGCCCGAGCGGTTGCAGTTCGGGTTCTTCACCACGGGCGGCGAGATGGACCTGACCTTCAACGTCGACACCGCCGAGCGCCCCGCGGGCCCCGTGCGAGACAAGTGGAAGGCTCCGCGCACGCCGGGCACCGTGACCTTCGTGTTCAGCG
>JBDHVF010000891.1:0-3722 GCA_039809605.1 Polyangiales bacterium
CGCGTCGACGGCGGCGGACGCGACCCAGCGCCGCCGCTCGTCGTCGAGCGCGACGTCGAGCACATCGCAGAGCACGAGGATGGCCTCGCGGAGCCCGTCAGCGCGGCCCTCGGCGCGGCCCTCGGCGCGGCCGATGACCTCGCCGACCCTTCGGCCTTCGGCCTCGCCGACCCTTCGGCCTTCGGCCTCGCCGACCCTTCGGCCTTCGGCCTCGCCGGCCGCGCGGCCCTTCTCGAAGCCTCGCTGCAGGGCGGTAGTGTAGATCGAACTCTGCATGATCAGCTCCTCGGAGAAGAATGGCGCAACGGCCGAATTCAGTCCACGCCCCCGCGCGTCGGCCTCGGCGAGCACGATCATCGCGGCGGCCAGGTCCGCGCGTCGCGCCGCGTCGGGCACGCGCTCGCTGATCTCTCGCGCGACCCCTGCGACCGATTCGACGTCGGCGTCGCGCGCCAGCGGCGCGAACGCGAGCCACAGCTCCGAGCCGCGTGCGCGCAGCTCGGCGACGCTCTGCTGGTAGACCGCGTCGATGCGAAAGCGCACGCCCGCGAAGCGCCCGCCGCGGGGCGACGTGCGATAGCGCCCGAACGCCTGCCACCGGCGCTCGCGCCCCGAGAGCAGCACCACGGTGCTCTCGATCGGCGGCGCGTGCTCCTCGTCGTCGGCGTGCAGCGCCATCGCGAGCATCGCGTGGTACTCGAAGACCCGGTAGGGCAGGGCGCGCGTCCACGACCACGCCCACTCGACGTGGTGCACGACGACCTCGCCGTCGACCTCGGCCCGCAGCGCGCGGTCGAGCCGGCGCTGACGCTCGGTGAGCTGCGTCTCGATCCATGCGGCGCTCCGCACCACCGCGTGCTCGCCCGACAGCGCCTTCGCCAGCGCGTCGGGGAAGCGCCTCGATACCTGCCGCAGCGCCGCGTCGACCTCGCTCATGCCGCGCCACCGAGCAGCGCCCGTGCCGTCGCTCCGATGCGCTGCAATCAAGGCGTTTTCGCCGAAGGGGGGTGGCGGAGAGGGGTGGCGACGGGGTGGCGACGGGGTGGCGGGCCGCCACCCGGCGGTGCGAGCGGCGACGTCGGCCGCGCGCCGTGACTACTCCGCGCGCACGGCGACGCCGTCGCCCTCGACGGTGACCTCGATGCGCGCGGGCGGCGCGTGGCTGCGGGCCGCGAGCAGCCGCGCGATGGGGCCGACGATCCAGTGCTCGATGGCCCGGTTGAGCGGGCGCGCGCCGTAGCGCGGCTCGAAGCCGAGCGACGCGACGCGCTCGACCACGTCGTCGCTGTAGCGCACCGGGATCTGCCTGCGCGCGATCCCCTCGCGCTCGAGGGCGCGGGCGATGGCCCTGCGCGCGATGGTGGCCACGGTGGCGGGCGCGAGGGGGTGGTAGGGCACCACGTGGTCGAAGCGGTTCAGGAGCTCGGGCCTGAAGAACGCCGCCGCGGCCGAGAGGTAGTGCGTGTCGACGTCGCGCGCGCCCGACGGGCCGCCGAAGCCCATGGAGCGCGAGGCCGTGTCGGCGCCGAGGTTCGACGTGAGCATCACCACCGTGTTGCGGAAGCTCACCGTGCGGCCCGTTCCGTCGGTGAGCCTGCCCTCGCCGAGGATCTGCAGGAGCAGGTCGTGCACGCTGCCGTCGGCCTTCTCGACCTCGTCGAAGAGCACGATGCCGAAGGGCTGCTCGCGCACGCGCCGGGCGAGCGCGCCCTCGGCGCCGCCGTGGTGTCCCACGAGGCGCGCGGCGCTGCCGTACGCCGCGTACTCGCTCATGTCGAAGCGGCAGAGGCGCTTCGCGTCGCCGAAGAGGTACTCGGCGAGGGCGAGCGCCGACTCGGTCTTGCCCACGCCCGTCGGGCCCAGCATCAGGAACGACCCCAGCGGGCGGTGGGGGTCGGTCATCGCCGTCTTGAGCGCCACCACGAGGTCGCGCAGGAGCACGATGGCGCCCTCCTGCCCGACGACGCGCGCGCGGAGTTTTTCGAGCACCGCGTCGGGGTCGAGCGGCACCGAGGGGTCGACGAGCTCGCGGGGGTAGCCCGTGCGCTGGCAGAACGCGCGGGTGATGTCTGCGCCGTGAAGCATGCGGGCCTTGCGGGCGTCGGCCTCCGTCGGCGCGTCGTGGCCGCGGTGCGCGGCGGCCCGAAGGAGCTGCACCGCGCCGCCGGGGAGCGCCGCGCCGTCGCCGAAGCGCTCGGTGAGGTCCATCGCGCGCACGAGCGCGTCGGGGGTGAAGCGCACCGCGCGGGCGCGGCCGATGGCGTTGGCCACGCTGGTGAGCGCGATCATCGCCGCGTCGCCGCGCAGGGGCTCGACGCGCAGGGCCTTGAGCGCCTGCACGAACGCGGGGTGCGTGCGCTCGGCGCGCGCGAGGTCGTCGGGCGTGGCCTCGCACACCACCGACACCTCGCCCGCCTCGATCGACGGCAGGAGGTACCGCGCCGCGTCGAGCCCCTGCCCGGGGTCGCCCGTCATCAGGAACTCCGACAGGCTCTCGACGTGCAGCACCGCGCGGCGCACGCGCAGCTCCTGGATCATGCGCTGCACGCGCTCCTGCCACTGCCCGAGGTAGCGCATGCCCGCGATGATGCGCGCGCCGCTGGTCGAGTAGACCTCGACGCCCCGCTCCTCGGGCGCGGCGGTCTTCTCTTCGAAGCGGTGCACGAGCTCGTGCACGAGGGCCGTCTTGCCCACGCCCGGCACGCCCACGAGCAGCACGCTCGCGCGCCGCGACGACGTGACCATCTCCGCGAGCAGCCCCACCTCCCGCGCGCGCTGAAACGCCCGCTCGAGGCCGCCCGTGCGCGCCATGTCGTTGAGCCGGTGCGACGCGTCGCCGAGCTCGGGCGGCGCCGCCGGGCGGTCGTCGCGGCGGCGCTCGGGCGCGCGGCGATCCTTCTCGACCAGGGGCTTGTAGGGCACCGTCAGGGTCTCGACGGTCTCCTCGCCGTCGTAGGCCACCTCGATCAGCGACTCGAGGGGCGCCATGAAGAGCCTGTGGCGCACGGTCTCCTCGACCCACGCCTCGAGGTCTTCGGGCACGGCGAGCCTCGCCACGATGCCGAGCCGCGGCACGTGCACCACCGTCGCCCGCGGCGCGCGCCCGCGCGAGTCGTCGTCGCCCTCGGGGTGCGTGAGCACCGTGAAGCGCATGGGCACCGACAGGAGCCGCCGGTGCTGCACCGCGCGCAGGGTCATGTCCACGCGGCGCAGGCGCACGTCCTTCCACCACGTCGGGGCGTCGCCGAGCTCCCACGCGCCGCGCGCCAGGAGCTTCTCGGCCGCGCGCGCCACGTCGTCGCGCGCCGCGTCGAGGTCGTCGGAGAACGCCGTGAGGAACGGGTGCGTCAGCACCGACACCGAGTACCCCACGCCGGGGTGCCTCCGCACGAACAGGTGGAACCGCTGCTCCATCGCTACGCCCTCCGCGCGCGCAGCACCGCCGCGCAGATCGACTCGGCGCGCGCCGCGTCGAGGCCCGTCGCCACGTGCTCGCACGATGACGCGCCCAGCTCCATGTCGATCGCCCCGCGCAGCGTCACCTCGGCCACCTCGGCCTGCGCCCCGGCCCCCTCGCGCCGCGCCTCGCGCTCGCGCCGCAGGGCCGCGTCGCGCGCCGCCACGGCCGCCGTTACGTCGTCGCCGTCGAGCAGCTCGACGCGCGCGAGCACCTGCGACTCGTCGACGGCGCCGGCCCTGCCGCGCACCGTGAAGAGCCCCGC
>JBDHVF010000892.1:0-3722 GCA_039809605.1 Polyangiales bacterium
ACGCTCGACGCGGTCGAGGCGCAGGGGCCCGGCGCGAAGGTGCCGCGCGCGCTGGTGATGGCGGCCGTGTCGGCGCTCGACGCGCGCCTCGACGCGGGCCTCGACGCCTTCACGCCGTAGCGCCGCGGTACGACAGCGCGACGGCCGCGGGCGCGAGCGCGAGGTGCAGCGCCGTGAACGCCGCCACGCCGACGCCCGACGGGAGGCTCGCGACGGGCGCGAAGGCCACCAGCGCCGAGAGGGCCTGCGCGAGCCACGCGGCCATGTACGCGCCGCGGTGCGACGACCGCCGCGCGCCGACCCAGCGCGACTGCGCCCACGCCGCGAGCGCCGGGGCGGCCGTCACCTGCGCCACGTACCAGAGCGCCCGCAGCCCGTGGGCGAGCGCCTGGGAGCGGCCGGCGACCAGCAGCGCCGCCGCGGCCATGTCCGCGGCGAGGAGCGCCGTGAGGGTCACCGTCCATCGCGCGGCCGCGGTCGACACGGCGCGAGTGTAACCCGGTCAGCCCTGGAGCGCGTCGAGCACGCGCTGCGCGGCGCGACCGGGCGCCCGCCCGCCGCGGTAGTACACCCGCGGGTGGTAGGTGTGCGTGCTGCCGGCCTTCCAGCGCACGCGCGCGAGCGTGCCCCGGCGCAGCTCCTTCGCGACGAGGTGCTCGGGCATCCAGCCGTAGCCCAGCCCCTCGAGGATCGCGGTCTTCTTCGCGTGAAAGTCGTTGAGGCTCACGACCGTGGGCACGTCGAGCGACGCGGTGCTGAGCCGAAGCCTCGGGTCGCTGCCGCGCACCACCAGCAGCACGTGCGCGCGCAGGTCGTCGTCGCCCACCGCGGCGCCCTTCTCGACCAGCGCGTGGCCGCGGCGCGCCACCAGCAGCGCGCGGATCGGCGCCATGGGCTGCGCCCGCAGCGACACCGTCTGCGGCGGCAGCACCGAGATCATCAGGTCGGCCTCGCCCCGCACGAACGCGTCCTCCACGCCGCCGAGGAACTCCGCCGTCACCGTGAGCCGCGTGGGCACCCGCTCGCGCGCCAGCTCGCCCACCACGCGCAGCACGGGCTCGGCGGGCACGATGCCGTCGAACACGATGCCGAGGCGCGGCTCCCAGCCCGTGCGCAGCACGTCGCAGAGCCCCTCGAGCTCGCGCTCGGCCTCGAGCATGCGACGGCACTGCGCCAGCACCAGCTCGCCCGCGGGCGTGAGCCGCGTGCGGTAGCCCGTGCGGTCGAGGAGCGCGAGCCCCGTCTGCGCCTCGAGCGTGCGCAGCGCGTAGAGCACCGCCGTGTGGCGCTTGCGGAGGGACTCCGCGGCCTTCGCGAAGGTGCCCTCGCGCGCCAGGGCGTCGAGCGCGCGGGCCTGGTCGAGCGTCACCACCATGACCGTAGATGGTAACCCCGTCGCACCATGTCAGAAGAAACTTTGTTCTTTCATCGCACCATTGATCACGGTCAAGTTCGCGCATGGACATCCCGTACATCCGAGGCCGCGTGGCGCTCCAGGCGCACGTCGGCGTGCCCGAGGGCACCGTCGAGGAGGAGTACGCCCGCAACGGCTTCTTCGGCCGCTACGCGCACCTCTACCGCACCGAGGCGCCCGTCGCGTGGTCGCGCATCGAGGGCCCGCTGCGCCCCCGCGCGTACGACCTCAACCGCCTCGAAGCCGCCGCGGGCGGCGACCTGCTCGCGGCGCGGCGGCGCGTGCTCGCCAACGCCGACGTGTCGCTCTCGGTCGCCACGCTCACCGAGGCGATGCCCTACTTCTACCGCAACGCCGACGGCGACGAGGTGCTCTTCGTCCACGAGGGCGCGGGGCGCGTCGAGACCGACTTCGGGCCGCTCTCGTACGAGCCCGGCGACTACGTGCTCGTGCCGCGGGGCACGGTGTACCGCGTGGCGCCGTCGTCGCCGACGCGGCTCCTCACGGTGACGGCCTTCAGCGAGGTGAGCTTCCCCGAGAAGGGGATGCTCGGCCAGCACGCGCTCTTCGACCCCGCGGTGGTGAAGGTCCCTTCGCCCGACGAGCCCTCGACCGCGCGTCCCGACGCCCACGGAGAGTACGAGCTGCGCATCGTGCACCGGGGCGAGGTGACGAAGGTCTTCTACCCCGCGTGCCCGATCAACACCGTCGGGTGGAAGGGCACGCTCACCGTGATGCAGCTCAACGTGCGAGACATCCGCCCGGTGCTCTCGGACCGCTACCACCTGCCCCCGTCGGCGCACTCGACCTTCGTGATGCGCAACGCGGTGATCTGCACCTTTCTCCCGCGCCCGCTCGAGAACGGCGACCCCTGCGCGATGAAGGTGCCCTTCTACCACTCGAACGTCGACTTCGACGAGGTGATCTTCTACCACCGCGGGCAGTTCTTCTCGCGCGAGGGCGTCGGCGCGGGGATGCTCACGCTGCACCCGCAGGGCATTCACCACGGGCCGCAGCCGCGCGCCGTCGGGCGCACCGCCAACGTCACGCACACCGACGAGGTCGCGGTGATGCTCGACACCAAGAACCCCCTCGACGTCTCGGCGCACGCCCGCACCGTCGAGAACGTCGACTACTGGAAGAGCTGGTCGCCGAAGTGACCCGAGGAGCCCCCATGGAGATGACCACCAACCCCGCGGGCCTCGACGGCATCGAGTTCGTCGAGTTCGTCTCGCCCGACCCCGACCGGCTGCACCGGCTGTTCACCGCCTTCGGCTTCTCGCGCGTGATGCGCCACGCCACGCGCGCCGTCGACCTCTACCGCCAGCACGACATCACCTTCATGGTGAACCGCGAGCCGGGCTCCTTCGCCGCGCGCTTCGGCGCGCTGCACGGCCCGTCGATCTCGTCGATGGGCTGGCGCGTGAAGAACGCGGGCGACGCCCTCGGCGCCACCGTCGCGCGCGGCGCCGTGGCCGCCACGCGCTCGGACCTCTCCCGTGGAGACCGCCCGCTGCCCGCGATCATGGGCATCGGCGAGAGCCTCATCTACCTCGTCGACGGCTACGACGCGCCCTTCGAGGAGCGCTACGCCCGCATGGGCTTCGTCGCGCTCGAGGCGCCCGACACGGTGGCCGACAAGGGCTTCACCCGCATCGACCACCTCACCAACAACGTGCACAGGGGCACGATGGCGCGCTGGGCGGGCTTCTACAAAGACGTCTTCGGCTTCACCGAGGTGCGCTACTTCGACATCCGCGGCGTGAAGACGGGGCTCACCTCGTACGCGCTGCGCTCGCCCTGCGGCTCGTTCTGCATCCCCATCAACGAGGCCGACGAGAAGAAGTCGCAGATCAACGAGTACCTCGACGAGTACAAGGGGCCGGGCATCCAGCACATCGCGTTTCTCACCGACGACATCCTGGCGTCGATCGACGGGCTCCGGGGCTCGCCCGTGGAGTTCCTCGACATCGACGACGAGTACTACGCCACGGTGTTCGAGCGGGTGCCGGGCGTGGTCGAGGACCGCGCGCGCATCCGCGAGCGGCAGGTGCTCGTCGACGGCGACGCCGACGGCTACCTCCTGCAGATCTTCACGAAGAACCTCGTGGGGCCCATCTTCATCGAGCTCATCCAGCGGCGGAACCACCTCTCCTTCGGCGAGGGGAACTTCGGCGCCCTCTTCCGCTCGATCGAGCGCGACCAGGCGAAGCGCGGCGTCTTCAACGACGGCTGATACCAACTTCAGGTCAAGTTTGCCGCTTTCGCGTGTGCGACGTGTCCCCCCACCCAACGCTGTCGCGCACCT
>JBDHVF010000893.1:0-3717 GCA_039809605.1 Polyangiales bacterium
CCGCGCCCTGCGCGCCCTCGACGCGGCCGACGACGCGCTCCGCGCCGCCGACCACGCGGGCTTCTCGGTGCCCGAGGCGAGCGCGCGGCTCGACGAGGCGAGGGCCGCCCGCGCGCGGCTCGACATCGCGCTGCACACGCTCGACGAGCGCCGCGTGGGCGAGGCCGTGACGGACGTCACCCGCGCCGCCGACCGCTCGCGCGCGGCCGTGCGTCAGACGCTCTCGCGGCGCGACCGCCAGCGCCGCGGGTGGATCCCCGTCGCGGGGCTGCTCTTCGCGCTGAGCGCCCTGCTCGCGCTGCGCGCGAGGGAGGCGAGGCGGCGGTGAGCGACGCCACGCCGACCCCGAGACGCGCGCGGCTGCGCCCGGTGTGGGGCGCGCTCCTGGCGGCCCTCGTCGCGTTCGCGGCGCTGCTGGCCGGGGCCGAGCGCGCCACGCGGTCGACGGAGTTCTGCGTGCGATGCCACACCGACGTGCGCGGCCACGTGCGCGGCCACGCGCAGGCGGCGTGCGGCGCGTGCCACGCCAGCACCGCGGGCGAGCGCCTGGGGCTGCTCGCGCACGCGCTCACGAAGTCCCCCGCCGCGCGAGGCCACGCCCGCGTCGACAAGGGCTCGTGCGCACGCTGCCACCAGGAGCGCGCGGGCGCCTGGCGCGCCCTCTCGACCACCGAGGGCCACGCGCGCCACCTGCGCGGCGCGGGCGCGACCGACTGCGTGCGATGCCACGGGGCATCCCTCCACGACCGGCCCACGGCCTCGGAGCGCTGCGCGTCGTGCCACGCCGACGTGCCGCTGCGCTCCGAGCCTCGCGACGAGGCGTCGTGCGTGCGCTGCCACGCGTTCTCGCCCGCGCGACCGGGCGCGCGCCCTCGCCGAGCCGACACGGCCGTGGCCCACCGCGAGCGCGTGGACGAGTCGCGCGTGCACGGCGCCGTCGACTGCCGCGGGTGCCACAACCCGCACCGCCCCGCCGAGGCCTCCGCGGGCGCGAACGACTGCGCGCGCTGCCACCGAGGGAGCATCGCGGCCGAGGTCTCGTCGGGCCCCGAGGGACACCGCGACTGCCTCGGGTGCCACGCCGTGCACGCCGACCGAGAGCGCGCGGGCATCGACTGCGGACGCTGCCACGAGCCCCCTCCGCCGCGAGGGAGCGAGCGCGCCCACCGCGGCGGCGACGCCGTCTCGGCGTGGGTGACCTTCGCCACGGGCCCCGCCCCGGCCGTGCCCGACGCGCGCAACGCGGCGGCCCCCGCGAGCGCGCCGCAGCACCCCGACTGGACGCACGACGGCAACTGCGCGAGCTGCCACCGCCCGCACACGTGGACCGCGCGCCCCGACGACTGCCGCTCGTGCCACGCCGAGCCCTCGGCGTCGCTCCCGCGCGGCACCGCGGGACACGGCGAGTGCGTGGGCTGCCACGACCCACACGGGCCGCTGCCCGACCGGAACACCTGCGCGGGCTGCCACGCCGCGCCCGCGTCGGCCGCGCGCAACGCACCGCCCCCGCCGCACCGCGACTGCCTCTCGTGCCACCAGCAGCACAGCCCCACGCCGCCCGACGCGGCGGCCTGCGCGCGCTGCCACGAGCAGCCCGCGCGCGGCGTCGCCGACGGCCCGACGCCCCATCAAGACTGCACCAACTGCCACACGCCCCACGGCGCGCCCGAGGCCACGCCCGACCGCTGCGCGCGCTGCCACGGCGCCGAGGCGTCGTCGGTGACGACGCGCATCGCGAGCGCGCACCAGCGCTGCGACAACTGCCACACGCCCCACGACGCGTCGCGAGAGACCGCGCGCAACGCGTGCAACCGCTGCCACGCGCAGCCCTCGGCGCCCACGGCCAACCACCGCGGCGCCTGCACCTCGTGCCACGCGCCCCACGCCAACATCCCCGCGCGGGGGACCGACTGCGCCACGTGCCACGCGGGCGTGCGCGCCAACGGCGCCGAGCGGCCGGGCTCGGCCCACGTGCGCTGCCAGTCGTGCCACGAGCCGCACCGGCCCGCGCGCGACGCGCTCCAGCGCTGCACGACCTGCCACACGTCGCAGGCCGCGGCGGCGCGGAGCTGGCCGCAGGGCTCTCCCCACGCGGGCCGCTGCGAGAGCTGCCACAGCGCGCACGGCCCCACGCCCACGGCGCAGTGCGCGAGCTGCCACGCGCGCGAGAACAACACCTCGCACATGGGCCGCCACACGTCGTGCACGGGCTGCCACGCGCCGCACCTCGACCGCCCGTCGAGCGCCGCGGGCTGGTGGACGCGCTGCGCCACCTGCCACACGACCGAAGCCACGGCGGCGCAGTCGGGCGCGCCCGCGCACCGGGCGTGTTCGAACTGCCACCAGCGTCCGGGGCTCACGGCGCCCACGTGCGCCACGTGCCACGGGCGCGTCGCGGGCACGCTGCTGCACGGGCACCCCGCGCACTCGAACTGCGCGAGCTGCCACGCGAGTCACGGCACGTCGATCCCCGAGCGGGCGCAGTGCGTGGCGTGTCACCGCGACCGCACGCAGCACTTCCCCGACGCGCCGCGCTGCCAGTCGTGCCACCCTTTCGGGACAGAGGGGGCCTGGCAAGACCGGACCGAGCGAGGGCGCTGAGATGCGAGTGCCGCAAGGCGCGGGGCCGAAGACGTGCTGCTGGCACGTCGAGGTCACGCAACGCCGCGGCACGACGCAGATCAGCGATCCTCGCGATGGGAGGTCTTGTCAGGCACTCTCAGGGTCGATGAAGTACGACGACGAGACCCGCGCGCTGCGCTTCGGCTCCCCCGACGAGCTCCGGCGCTTTCACGACGACCTCACGGAGCTCCTGCGCACGGCCACCGTGGCCGCGACCGCGGGCGTCGAGGTCGCCGTCGCCACCGAGCGCGCCCGCGAGGTGATGCGCCGCCACGCCCCGGTGGTGCGCGCGCTCAACGCCATCCGCCGCGCCCTGCCGCGCGAGGTGCCCGACCCGTCGCGCCCCGCCGCCCACGAAGCGCCCGACGAGCCCGACGAGGGTTGACCGGGGGCAGTGCGTCCGTGAAACGACGACGACGCCGCGTCGCGCGTCGGGAGCGTCTGGTCCGGTGAACCGGTCGCGTGCGGGACCGCGCGCGGCGGATCGACCGATGGCTGGTGGCGCTCGCCGGGATGCTGGTGGCGCGCTGGGCGGATGCTGGTGACGCCTCGCCGAGTGCTGGTGCCGCCCCGCCGGATGCTGGTGCCGCCCCGCCGGGTGCTGGTGCCGCCTCGCCGGATGCTGGTGCCGCCCCGCCGGGTGCTGGTGTCACCCTGCCGGAAGCTGGTGTCGCCCGCCGGGAAGCTGGTGTCGCCCGCCGGGGTGCTGGTGACGCGTCGCCGAGTGCTGGTGACGCGCTGGCGACGCTGCGGCGGAGCTGGCCGCGCCTTGCGCGGCACCACGGGACCATCGTCCCTCGATCTTCTGGGCTGGTCCGGGCATCCTCGGCTCCCATCTCCTCTCGATCGGGTGTCGGTGGACCGAGCAGTATCAGCCGGGCGCCTTCTGGTCGGGGCCTCTGGGCGGAATTCGTCTCGCGAACGGTCAGACCGGAGACACGTTCCTCGTGGGCAGCACCACGGTCGTGAACGTTCCCAGAGAGCGGGATCGTTCGACATGGCGCGGGAGATCCGTGCAGTGGGGATCGGGGCTCGGTCGGCGACCGGGACGTCGTCAGCCCCTCGGCGGATGCGCGCCCGAGACGTCGCGGTACG
>JBDHVF010000894.1:0-3699 GCA_039809605.1 Polyangiales bacterium
CCACCGGTCGAACGCGGCGCCGAGCGTCACCCCGCGCGCGGCCGCGAGCGTCGAGGGCAGCGGGTGCCGCGCGCCGCCGGCGATGCGCTCGATCAGCGACGCGGCGGTGTTGCCCTCCCAGTACGCGGCGCCCACGAGGAGCTCGTAGGTGATGAGCGCCAGGGCCCACACGTCGGTGGCCGCCGTGGGCTCGACGCGCCCCGTGAGCTGCTCGGGCGACATGTAGAGCGGCGTGCCGAGGCGCGAGGCGTTGCTCGACCGCTTCTCGCGCGTGAGCTTCGCCACCCCGAAGTCGAGGATCTTCACCCGCGGCGGCCCGTCGCTCGGGAACGTGAGGAACAGGTTCGCCGGCTTGAGGTCGCGGTGCACGATGCCCTGCGCGTGCACCTTGTCGAGCGCCGAGGCCACCTGGCGCATGAGCGTGAGCACCAGCGTGGCGTGGATGGGCGCGCCGCGGCCCCACGTGTCGCCGATGTACTGCGCGAGGTCGCGGCCGTTGAGCAGCTCCATCACCAGGAAGGCGATGCCCGACTCGACGTCGACGCCCGCGTCGATCACCGCCACGACGTGGTCGCTGTCGATGTTGGCGCACACCGTGGCCTCGCGCTGAAAGCGCTCGACGCTCGTCGCGTCGGCCATCACCTCGGGCAGGAGCACCTTCAGCGCGAGCCGCCGCCGCGTGGCGACGTGCTCGACCTCGTAGACCTCGGCCATCCCGCCGGCGCTGATCCGGCGGATGAGCCGGTAGCGCTTCGCGAACACGGCGCCCGTGCTCAGGGCGTCACGGAGCGAAGGCGAGGCGCCGCCCGCCGCGTGTTCGCGCGTGGAGTTCTCGTCGGTCTCGGTCACGTCCGCCGCGGACTCTACCCCACGTCGCGCGCGCGGCGCGAGTGCCCTTCATGTCGTGTTTCCCAGGGTCAAGAGGCGCTCTTGACTTGGCGTGAGCGCGCGGGCATAGACCCGCCGTCGCGACCCATGGTGGCCCCCACTCCGATCTCGTGCGCGCCCGACGCGCTGCCGCCGTCGCCCCTCGCGGCCCGGTCGCCCGGCGCGGTGCTCCGCGACGTCGTCGCGCTCACCAAGCCGCGGCTCACGTCGCTGGTGCTCTTCTCCACCGCGGGCGGCGTGTGGCTCGCGGGCGGCCCCGTGCTCTCGCTGCGCACGCTCCTGACGCTCCTCGGCACCACGCTCGCGGTCGCCGGCGCCCACACGCTCAACTGCTGGATGGAGCGCGACCTCGACCGCTGCATGGAGCGCACGCGCCGCAGGCCCCTGCCCGCGGGCCGCATGGTCGCTCGCGTCGCGCTCGCGCTCGGGGTGCTCTACTCCGTGGCCTCGATGCCGGTGCTCTGGTTCGGGGTCAACCCGCTCACGGGCCTGCTCGGCGCCACGGCGCTCGCGAGCTACGTGCTGGTCTACACGCCCATGAAGACGCGCACGCCCGCGGCGCTCTACGTGGGGGCCCTCCCCGGCGCGCTGCCGCCGCTCATGGGGTGGACGGCCGTCACCGACCGCCTCGAGCTCCCCGGCGTGGTGCTCTTCGCGATCCTGTTCGTGTGGCAGCTCCCGCACTTCCTCGCCATCGCGATCCACCGCAAGGAGGACTACGCCCGCGCCGGCATGAAGACCCTGCCCATCGTGCGGGGCGAGGCGGTGGCCGCTCGCCACGCGGCGCTGTGGGTGCTGGCCCTGGTGCCCATCACCCTCGCGCTCGTGCCCCTCGGCGTGGCCCACTGGATCTACGGCGCCGCGGCCGTCGCGCTCGGCGCGTGGTTCGTCGGCGTGAGCTTCAAGGGCCTGCGCGGCGGCACCGACCGCGCGTGGGCGCGCAAGGTCTTCCTCGTCTCGCTCGCCCACCTCACCGGGCTCTTCGTCGCGCTCATGGCCGATGCCGGATGACCCTCGCGGCGTAACGCCCGCGCCCCCCAGACCCACGCTCGCCCAGGTGCTGCGCGCGAGGCCGTGGATGGCCGCGCCCTGGGTCGCCCTCGCGCTCGCCGCGCCCGCCGTGGTCGCGATGCGCGCGCGCCGCGCGCCGGTGCCCGTGTACCGCCAGCTCCCGGCCTTCAGGCTCACCGACCACACCGCGCGCCCCTACGGCACCGATGAGCTGCGCGGCCACCCCTGGGTGGCGAACTTCATCTTCACGAGCTGCCCCTTCTCGTGCCCGAAGCTCACGCGCCACATGGCCCGCGTGCAAGAGCGGTTGAACGCCCGCGGCGCCGCGACCGAGGCCGTGCGCATGGTGTCGTTCACCGTCGACCCCGAGGTCGACACGCCCGCGCGCCTCGCCGACTACGCGCGCCGGTATCACGTCGACGCGGCTCGGTGGCGCTTCGTCACGGGGCCCACGCCCGAGATCCAGCGGCTCAGCGTCGAGGGCTTTCAGGTCGCGATGGGAGAGCCCCCCGAGGGGCGGCCCCACAACTACAACATCCTGCACGGCGAGCACATCATGCTGGTCGACGGGCGCGGCCGCATCCGCGGGTACTACCGCGCCAACGACGAGGGCCTCGTCGCCGTCGTGCGCGACGCCGAGACGGTGGCGCTCGAGGGCACATCAGAGCCATCACGGTGAGCGCGTGACACCCAGCGAGATGCTCGCGACCAACAACGCCTTCCTCAACGCGTCGAGCGGCGTGTGCCTCGCCCTCGCGGTGCGCGCGATCCGCCGCGGGGACCGCGCCCTGCACCGAAAGCTCATGTTCGGCGCGCTCGGGTGCTCGGCGCTCTTCCTCACGTCGTACCTGATCCGCGTGGCGCTCTACCCCTCGCGGCCCTTCCCCGGCCACGGGGCGGCGCGCGCGGTGTACCTCCTCGTGCTCTTCACGCACATGACCCTCGCGATGGCGGTGCCGCCGCTGGCGCTGCGCGCGCTGTGGCTCTCGGAGGTCAAGCAGCGCTACGCCGAGCACCGGCGCCTCGCGCGTGTGGCCTTCCCCATCTGGATGTACGTCTCGGTCACGGGCGTGATCGTGTACGCGATGCTCTTCCACTGGCCGGCGAGCTGATGGGGCGCGGGGTGACGTACGCCGCGGGCGCGCTCGTGGCGGCGGGCGTGGGGGCGAGCTTCGCGTTCGCGATCACGTTCACGGCGAAGCGCTTCAGCCACCAACGTCTGCCTGCGGGCCCCGGCGTGGTGCACGTCGAGGTGGTGGCGCGGCAGTTCGCGTGGGCGGTGCGCCACCCGGGGCGCGACGGCATCCTGGGCACGGGCGATGACGTCATGCGCGAGAACGAGCTGCGCGTGCCCGTGGGGCGCGAGGTGGTGGTGCACCTCAAGACCCGCGACGTGGTGCACGGGCTCTTTCTGCCCGCGTACGGCGCGTACCGCGACGTGGCGCCGGGCGCCGAGGTGGCGTTCTGGTTCCGCGCGGCCGAGCCCGGCGAGTCGGCGATGGTGTGCTCGCAGATCTGCGGCGCCGAGCACGCGTGGATGCGCGGGCGCGTCGTGGCCGTCGCGTCGCCCGAGTGGCAGCGCTGGAACGACGGCGGGCGGTAGACCTGCCGCGCATGCGCGGGGCCTCGGGGCGCTGACAGCGTGCCGCCTGCGAGTCTCCACTTTCCGCTTGCGAGCCCGATGACCCTTTGACGACACTACCCGCGCTGTTGAGCCGCAGGAGGGGCTACGCGCCCAACTTCGCCCCTGCTGAACATGCGTCTGGTTTCGTAGGAGCTCCGGGATGAGCTTGCAGACAC
>JBDHVF010000895.1:0-3698 GCA_039809605.1 Polyangiales bacterium
AGCAAGCCTTCAACTCGTATCGGGTTGCAGGCGCAGCAGGAGAGCGCGCCGTGCGCGCCAACGTTCTGGAGCCCCTCAACGGGGCGACCCCCTTCGGTAGCCCGGGGTGAGGGGGCCGACGCCCCCGAACCCCGGCGGGAAGCAGGCGCCTTCCTGCAAGCTGTTTCGAGCCTATTTCGCCGCCTATGCGCCCCTCACCACCCGCCGCGCGCGATGAGGTAGCGTCGGCGCGCGGTGAGCGACCCGACGGAACCCCCTACGCCCCCCGACGACCCTGGCTCCGCGCGCAACGTCGCGGTGCTCGCCGCGCTGCTCGGCGCGCTCGCGCTCGCGCTGCGGGCGGGCGTGGCGGTCGACGGGCCCGCGGACATCGACACGATCAACTTCGGGCTCTCGGCGTGGCGCTTCGACCTCACCGACCACCAGCCGCACCCGCCCGGATACCCCGGCTACGTCGTGTGGCTGCGGCTCCTGCGGGCGGTGCTGCCGCGCATGGGCCCGATCGAGCTCGCGATGTGGGGCAGCCGCATCGCCAGCGCCCTCTGCGCGCCCGCCGCGTGGTGGGCCGCGTCGTCGATCGCCCGCGCGTCGGGCGCTTCGAAGGAGCGCGCGGGGCGCCTGGGCCTCGCCGCGGCGGTGCTCGCGACGGTGCACCCGCTGCTCTGGTACTGCGGCTGCGACGGCCAGTCGCACGCGGCCGAGGCGCTGGTGACCTTCGCGCTCTTCGGCGCCGGCGCGCGGGTGTACGCGCGCCCCACGGCCCCGCGCCTCGCGGGCCTCTCGTTCGCCGTGGCGCTCTCGGCCTCGCTGCGCCCCACCGTCGCGCTCGTGGGCCTGCCCCTCGTCGCGTGGCTCGCGTGGACGCGCCCCCGCCGCGACCAGGCCCTCGCCGCGGGAGCCTTCGCGGCGGGCGTGGCCGTCTGGTACGCGCCGCTCGTGTGGCTCTCGGGCGGCCTCGCGCTCTACCAGCGCGTCAACCGCGCGCTCGTCGGCGACATCTTCATCGCCAACTACAGCGCGCTCAACCTCTTCACGCGGCCGCGCAACGTCGCGCTGAACGTCAACGTGACGCTCATGAGCCTCGCGCTCTCGGCGCTCCCGCTGCCGTGCTGGACGCGCCGCCCATGGCCCCTGCGCCGCCCGTGGGCGCTGGGCATCGCGCTCGCCACGCTCTTCTACGCCTGCGTGTACACCGCGGAGGCGGGGTACTTCTCGGGCATCGCGGCGCTCTTCTGCCTCGCCCCCGTGAGCTGGGCAGAGGGCGACGCGCGGCGCCTCCGCGTACGGCTGCTCGCGGTCTCGGTCGCGTGCGCCGCGCTCTTTCTCGTCGGGCCGGCGAAGGTGCCGTTGCAGATCCAGAGCGTGCCCGTGAAGCTCCCGACCTTCGCGTGGCTCGCTCAGATCGACGCGCTCCACGAGCGCTACCGCGAGCACGTCTGCGGGCCCATCGACGGCGCGCCGGCCCTGGTGCTCACCGACAACCCCAACACCACCGTCACGCGCGCGCTCCCGCTGCGCTGCCGCAACCTCGCGGTGGGCTGGTACATGTTCCGCCCGCCGGTGAACCCGCGGCTCGACCACTGGCAGGTCTTCTACCGCGACGGCATGGACACGCTCCCCACGCCCGTGCCCTTCGAGATGGGCCCTCCCGCGCAGGGCGTCGTGCGCTTCCCCGTGCGGTGGGTGGTGGTCGGCCCCGACGCGTCGCCGCCCTTCCGCGACGGCGTGCGCGCGATGGCGCGCTGCGCGCCCGTCCCCACCCCGCAGGGCTCCGAGGCGACGTTCTACCCCGCGCGGTGCGTCCCCGCGCTGCGCTTCGGCCAGAACGTACTACGGGTGCGCGCGGAGTGACCGCGCGTACACCGCGCACCCTCGCGCGCCGCGCAGCGGCGCCCACCCCGAGCCTCGCAGCCCCGGCAGCTCCGACCACCCCGGCGGCGCGAGCACGCGGTCGGTGCCCGTGCCTTCGAGCAGCGCGGGCGCCTGCGGAGCGCCCCGCGCGATGTCCATGGCCGCGCGGTGCACCACCTCGGGGTACTCGCGGTTGCGCCCGTCGACGAAGACCCGCACGTCGGGGCGGCGCCACAGGAGGTACGACGCCCACAGCCGCGACGTGTACACCCTCGCGCCGGCAGGGAGCGCCTCGCGGTCGGCCGCGCAGGCCTCGGGCAGCGCGCCGGGGCGCAGGTCCGCCGACCAGTACGCGCGCGACGCGAGCGAGCGCGCGGCGAGCGAGGGCGACCACCCGATCGCGGCGCCGAACGCGCCGAAGAGAGCGAGCGACGACGCGACGAGCGCGGCCGCCACGGGGCCGCGAGGCAGCGGCGCGAGCGCGCGGTGGAGGGCGCGCGCGAGCGAGGCCGCGGGGATCACCAGGAGGTAGAGGTTGCGCTCGGCGAGCGTCGCGCCGAGGCAGGCCAGCGCCGCCGGGGCCTCGTCGCGCGCCCACGCGAGCGTCGCGCCGCCCTTCGCCGCCGTGCGCAGCGCGCGCGCCAGCCACGCCAGCGCCACCGCCGCGCCCAGGAGCTTCACGAAGCCAGGCACCGTGCCCGCGGGCTCCCACAGCGCGCGGAACTCGGCGTTCACCGCGCGGTTCACCGCCGTGCCCCGCAGCGCGTACTCGACCACCGACGACGCGGGCGGCGTGGCGAGCACCGCCATGCACGCGAGCGTCAGGCGCAGCGCGAGCCGCCGCGCGCGCGTGGGGTCACCCCACGAGGCCGCGCGCAGCGCCGCGTCGACGAGCACGAAGGGGACGAAGGTCACGACCTCTGCGGTGAGGTTCGCCCACACGAGCAGCAGCGCGCCGAGGGCGACGAGGCGGCGCCCGTCGAGCTCGCGCTCGCTGCGCACGAAGGCCGCGTAGCCCACGGCGAAGAGCGCGGCCGACGCGGTCTGCGGCGCGGGGATGAGCTTGAAGCTCCCGACGACCACCGCGAACGACACGCCGAGCGGCGCCCACGCGGGGCCGAGCGCGCGCCACGCGCGGCGGCCGATCAGCGCGAGCGGCACGGCCACCATCGCGGCCACGAGCAGGCGGATGGCCGTCCATCCCCCCGCGCGGTGCAGCGCGGCCGCGAGCGTTTCGAAGAGCCACTCGTGGTTGTTCCACGGCGTGCCCGCGGCGGTGTACGACCACGACTCGACCGCGGGCACGCGCCCCGTCGAGAGGATCTCGTCGCCCGCGCGCACCATCCAGAAGACGTCTCCGCCGTCGAGCGGGCGCGTCGCGAAGTGCAGCGTCGCGACGCCGAGCAGCGCGAGCGCGAGGGCCGACGCGACGCGCTCGGCGGAGGATGCAGACGGAGCGGGGGCGGCCATGTCGGGCGCGCGAGTATAGGTCGAGGGCGGGGCGCGTCGGGTACACCACAGAAGAGCGATCGCCCACGTCCGCGGCACCTCTGGACCCTGGCCGCGGATGCACTGCATCCGCGGCGCATTCGATCGGCCGCCAGCTCGCGAGCGCGCATGGGCCGGTGGTGCGTAGGAGCTGGCGTTTTCGATGCAGCTTCGAAGCGCGGTTCGATCGCGACGCTGGCAGCGAGAGAGCAGCCGCGGCTCCGCAGAGCCGCGGCGCATTCGCGACGCTGGCAGCGAGAGACCAGCCGCGGCTCCGCAGAGCCGCGGCGCATTCGCGACGCTGCCAGCGCGGGTCACGCGCTACGTCGCACGCTCGCCGACGACGTCGCGAATGCGCC
>JBDHVF010000896.1:0-3695 GCA_039809605.1 Polyangiales bacterium
GGGCGTGAGCGCGCCGCGGCCCACGCGCGTCTCCCCGTCGGAGTCGTCGTAGCTGCGCGCGCCCCCCGCGGGGGCCGGCGCGCCGGGCGCCCACGAGAGCGACGCGGGGCGCGGGGCGCCGCCGGGGTGGTGCCACGCCACCGTGGGCACGAGGGTCGCGAGGATGCGCACGAGCTCCGCGGCGTCGAAGCCCGGCGAGAGCGCGTGCACGAAGGTCTGGAGGTGCGCCGCGAGGTCGCCCGCCGACGGCGTGCGGTGCGCGGGGTTCACCGCGAGGGCCGACATCACGATCTGGTCGACCACGGGCGAGAGCCGAGGGTCGACGCGCGAGGGCGGTTCGAACGCGCCCGTGACGAGCATCTGGAGGGCGGTGTTGGGGTCGTTGCGCGGCAGCAGGGGCCGCACGAGCAGCGTCTCCCAGAGCACCACGCCGAGCGAGAAGACGTCGGCGCGGTGGTCGACGGCCTGTCCCTGGGCCTGCTCGGGGGCCATGTACGAGAGCTTGCCGACCTGCACGCCCGCGGCCGTGCGCAGCGAGTTGTCGGCCGCGCGCGCGATGCCGAAGTCCGAGACCTTCACCGCCCCGTCGACCGACACGAGGAGGTTCTGCGGGGATACGTCGCGGTGCACGATGCCGAGCGGCTGCCCCGACTCGTCGCGCTTGCGGTGCGCGTAGTCGAGCCCCCGCGCGGCCTCGGCCAGCATGAAGAGCACGGCCGCCGGGGGGATGCGCTGCCCCGTCTCGGCGCAGGCCTTCAAGACCCGCGCGACGGTGGTGCCCTCGACGAACTCGAGCGCGAGGTAGGGCTCGGGCTGCTCGCCGAAGTCGAGCACCTGCACGATGTTGGGGTGCTCGAGGCGGGCGTTGATGCGCGCCTCGGCGACGAAGCGCGCGCGCAGCGTCGGGTCGCTCTGAAAGCGCGCGAGGATGCGCTTGACCGCGGCGCGGCGGCGGTAGCCCTGCGGGCCCTCGCGCTCGGCGCGCCACACCTCGCCCATGCCGCCGCGGCCGAGCAGCTCGAGGAGCCGGTAGCCGCCGAGGCTCGCGGGGGGCCCCGGGTCGGGCCCCGGAGGCGGGTTGTAATAGCCCTGGCTCACGCGAATGCGCGATGCTCTCCCCGCGCGCCCCGATGTGCAAGACGCAACGTTCGATGCTGGTGGTGGTGGCGCTCGCGTGCGCGTGCGCCGGGCGCTCGCGGCGAAGCGCGGGCGGAGACGTCGGATTCGTCGGAGACCGCGGCGGCGCGTGGCCCGGAGGCATCGGCGCGGTGCTGCGCTTCCGCGAGCGCGAGGGGCTGCTGGTGATCCACCGCGCGCCCGAGGGCGGCGCCGCCGCGCGCGCGGGGCTGCGCGAGGGCGACGTGATCGAAGCGATCGACGGGACCCCCGTCGCGGGCCGCACCGAGCGCGAGGTCGTGACGGCGCTGCGCGGCGAGGTGGGCACCGTGGTGGTGCTCAGGGTCTCGCGCGGCGGCGACGGCGGCGCGGGGCGCGACGTGCGGGTCGAGCGGGCGCCCTACCGCCGCGCCGCGGGTGATTGACCGGGGCGGTGCAATCGAAGTACGTGACGAGCGGTCGTAACGCCCCCTTTGCGGAGGTTCAATCTCGTGAGCGTACTGATCGTCGGGTCGATGGCGGTGGACACCGTGGAGTTCACGGGCACCGGAGAGAAGCACGAACTGGTCGGAGGGTCGGCCACGTTCGCGTCGCTCTCCGCGGGGCTCTACGCCGACGTGCGGATGGTGGGGGTGGTGGGCAGGGACTTCCCCGCGTCGACGCTCGACGCGCTGCGCGCGCGCGGCGTGGACCTCTCGGGCGTGCAGGTGGTCGACGGCGAGACCTTCCGCTGGCACGGCCGCTACGCCGCCGACCTGTCGTCGCGCGAGTCGATCTCCACGCACCTCAACGTCTTCGAGCGCTTCAAGCCCACGCTCCCGGTGAGCTACCGCGACTCGCGCATCGTGCTGCTCGGCAACATCCACCCCGCGCTCCAGTCCGAGGTGCTCGACCAGGTGTCGCACCCCGCCCTCGTCGCCGCCGACACGATGAACTTCTGGATCCACGGCACGCCGAAGGAGCTCCGGGCCCTCCTCTCGCGCGTGGGCCTGCTGATCATCAACGAGGAGGAGGCGCGCGACCTCGCGGGCCACCGCACGATCGCCCGCGTGGGCCGCGAGCTTCAGAAGCTCGGCCCGAAGCGCGTGGTGGTGAAGCAGGGCGAGTACGGCGCGTGGCTCTTCGACGGCGACGAGATCTTCCACGCCCCGGCGTACCCCGTGGAGCAGGTGGTCGACCCCACGGGCGCGGGCGACACCTTCGCGGGCGCGATGCTCGGCTACCTCGACGCCGAGGGTGGCCTCTCGGCGGGGGCCTTCCGCCGCGCGGTGGTGCACGGCTCGGCCGTCGCCTCGCTCTGCGTGGAGCACTACGGCACCGAGGGCGTGATGTCGGCGACCCGCGACCGCATCGACGCCCGCGTGCGCGCCTTCGCGCGGCTCGTCCACGCCGAGCACGAGTGAGCGCCTCCCGGCAGGGGCGGCGAGAGCTTGCAGGCCAAATGTCGTTCGCGTAGCTTCCCGCCCGATGCGGGGCGGAGGCGCCGCCACATCCCCGCGCCACACCCCCACCCGCGCCGCGAAACCCTTACGGAGAAGAGACCTTCATGAACACGTTCCGCACCGCCCTGCTCTGCACGTCGCTCGCCCTCGCCGCGTGTAGCAGCGACAACAGCAACCCCACGCCGGCCGACGCGAGCACCCCCACCGACACCCCCGCGGCCGACACGCCCGCCGCCGACGCGCCCCCGAGCGACGCCATGGGCGCCTGCTTCACGCAGGACACGTCCATGCCCGTGTGCCCGAGCGCGCACGTGGCGCAGCCCGACATGATGCACGCCAACTTCCGCATCACGCACATCAAGATCACGTCGCCCGCGGCGCTCGCGTCGCCCATCCTCGGCAACGTGGTCAACGGCGCGATCCACACGGGCGGCTTCCTCTGGGGCATCTCGTACGACCTCGCGGGCAACATGATCCGCACGGGCGCCCTCAACGGCCAGATGCTCACCCGCGGCACGGTGGGCCAGGGCCTCATCGACGCCACCTTCCACTACTTCGCGGGCAACGCCCCGGCGATGGGCGGCGCCGCCACCCGCTGGGACCCGGTCAACACCACGGCCACCACCATGGGCGACCGCGTGAGCTCGGGGATGATCATGGGCACCGTGCGCCTGCCGATCTTCGACAACACCGGCGCGCTCCTCACGGAGCTTCCGCTCGAGAACGCGCGCCTCGTGAACGTGCAGCTCACGGGCGACCGCGGGTGCATCGGCCTCGGCCAGCTCTCGGGCGGCCGCTTCAACGAGTGCCAGAGCAACTGGCAGACGGCCGACGGCGCGATGATGCCCTACGGCCGCATCGAGGCCGTCATCACCGCCTCGGCCGCGCGCCAGGTGCAGGTCTCGTCGCTCATGACCACGCTCTGCAACCTGCTCGCGGGCTCGAACTGCGAGACCACCCCGATGGGCATGTGGACGCGCCAGCCCGACGCCATGGTCGGCACCGAGCCGGGCTACAACCTCGTCACCGAGTTCGCCGCCATCTCGGCGCGCATCCAGTAAGCCCTCCCCCCGTCCCCCTCCCGCGGACGCGGGAGGGGGTGCCCGGGAGTAGCCTGCATACCCTCACCCCCCGCCC
>JBDHVF010000897.1:0-3680 GCA_039809605.1 Polyangiales bacterium
CACGACGACATCCGCGCGCAGCCCCGCGAAGCGGGGCGGCCGCACGATATTGCCCGGAGTGAGGCGGTGAAACCGAGACCAGGGAGCTACGCCGAACTCCGGCGCGGGCGCGGCGTACCAGACTCGTCAGGCCACCGCGCTAATCCTGCAGCGCGCGCTCGACCTCGTCCTGGTGGTAGCCGACGAGCACCCGGTCGCGCACCGAGAGGACCGGGATGCCCTGCGCCTCGACGTGGGCCGCGCGCGCGCGGGCCATCATCTCGTCCCACGCGTCGGGGTCCTGCTCGACGTCGCGGAAGCGCACCGGGATGTTGCGCCCGCGCAGGTACGCCAGCGCCGCGGCCGTGTGCTGGCACCAGCGCGCGCCGTACACCACCACCGGCGCGTCGGCCGACACGGGCGGGCCCGCGGGCGCCAGCGACGGGCGCGACGCGCCGCACGCCAGGGTCGACCCCACCAGCACCATCACGAGCAGCAGCGAGCGCATCGCGCGGAGACCTACCACGGATCGCCGCCGCGGGTGAAACGAGGCGCCCCTCAACTCTCCGCGCGAGAGAGCCGGTCGCGCACGGCGGCCCAGTCCTCTCCGTCGGGCACGGCCTCGACGAGCACCACGTCGCAGCCCGCGTCGTCGAGGCCGTGCAGCGCCGCGTAGAGCCCCGCGCCGTAGCCCTCGGCGTCGGCCGGGAGCACCGCCACCGTCGCACCCCCCGCCGCGCGCCGCGCCGGGTCGCGCGTCACCACGCCCGCCGCGCCGCCGACCTCGCGCAGCGCGTCGTCGAGGGCGTCGGCGCGCACCACCACCAGCCTCGCGCGCGGCGCGTAGTGCTTGCGCAGCATGCCGGGCGAGGGGAGCGCGCCGCCCTCGTCGACCCGCGCCTCGCGCACGCGCAGCTCGCCCACGACCTCGCGCAGCTTCGAGGCCGCGAGCGCGCCGTGGCGCAGCACCGTGGGCACGTCTCCCGCGCAGTCGACCACCGTCGACTCGATGCCGCGCGCGCACGGGCCCGCGTCGAGCACCAGGTCGACGCGACCGTCGAGCCCCTTGAGCACGTGCTCCGCCGTCGTGGGCGAGAGCGACTGAAAGCGGTTCGCGCTCGGCGCGGCCACCGGGCGGCCGAGCGCGACGAGCACCGCGAGGGTCACCGCGTGCGCGGGCATGCGCAGGGCCACCGTGGGCCCCCCCGCGGCCACCACGTCGGGCACGCGCGCGCGGTCGCGCGGCACCACCACCGTGAGCGGCCCCGGCCAGAGCGCGCGCGTGAGCCTCTCCGCGGCGTCGGGCCACGACGACGCGAGCGCGCGGGCCTCGGCCACGCCCGCCACGTGCACGATCAACGGGTTGTACGCGGGGCGCCCCTTGGCTTCGAAGATCCTCGCGGCGGCCGCGGCGTCGTCGGCGAGCGCGCCCAGGCCGTACACGGTCTCGGTCGGCAGCACCACGAGCCCGCCGCGCGCGAGCACGGCGGCGGCGCGCGCCACGGCGTCGGGCGACGGGCGCAGCGGGTCGACGCGGATCACCTCGGTCTTCATGGGGCGCTGCGGTATAACCCGCCGCCATGCGCCACGCACTCCTGACCGAGCAGTGGTTCCCTGGCATCGGCGGGTCGATCCAGCTCTTCGACGCGCTCTACGCACGGAACCTCCCGCCTGGCGATCACCTGCACGTGATCGCGGGGAGCGCGCCCGGATCCCTCGCCCTCGACGCCTCGTACCCGCGCCCCGTCACGCGCTTCAACGCGAGGCGCTACGAGTGGCTCAAGCCCGAGTCTCTCGTCGAGTACGCGAGCATGATGGCCCACACGCTCCACGTCTGCGCGCGCGAGCGCATCGAGGCGCTGCACGCGGCGCGGGTGATCCCCGAGGGGCTCGTCGCCATGGCCGTCCACCGCGCCCTCGGCACGCCCTACACCGTGTGGGTGCACGGCGAGGAGGTGTCGATCTACCTCCGCTACGCGGTGAAGAAGCGGCTCATGCCCCGGGTGTTCGAGGGCGCCCGCGCGGTCTTCGCCAACTCGAGCTTCACCCAGGGCCGCGCCGTGCTCGCGGGCGCGCCCGCCGAGCGCACGCACGTGGTCAACCCCGCGGTCGACGCCGACGCGTTCGCGGGCCCCTTCGACACGCGCGACCTCGTCGAACGCTGGAAGCTCTCGGGCCGCACGGTGCTCCTCACGGTGGGGCGGCTCACCCGGCGCAAGGGCCACGACGTGGTGCTCCAGGCCCTCGCGCGGCTGCGCGCGCAGGGGGCGCTCGGCGACGTCGCGTGGCTGGTGCTCTCCGACGGAGAGCTCGAAGACGAGCTCCACGCCACGTGCCGCGCGCTCGGCCTCGACGACGTGGTGCGCTGGGTCGGGCCCGTGGGGCGCGACGAGCTCCCGCGCTACTACGCCGCCGCCGACCTCTTCGTCATGCCCAACCGCACGCTCGACGACGCCGACGTCGAGGGCTTCGGCATGGTGTTCCTCGAGGCGAGCGCGGCGGGCGTGCCCGTGATCGGAGGGCGCTCGGGCGGCGTGCCCGACGCCGTGTCCGAGGGCGCGAGCGGGCTGCTCGTCGTCGGCGCCGCCCTCGAGGCCGCCGCCGACGCCCTCGACGCCCTGCTGCGCGACCCCGAGCGCAGGAGGACCATGGGCGACGAGGGCCGCCGCTGGGCCCGCACCTTCTCGTGGGCCCACGCCGCGGCGCGCGTGAGGGCCCTCTCCGCGGGCGCGGTCGACCCCGATCGAAAGGCCCCGTGAGGCTCCTCGCGCTCGGCACCGGCACCTGCCTCGGCGCGCCCCCCGGAGAGCGCCCGCGCATGCCCCCGCTCTTCGCGCTCGACGTCGCGCGCGAGGGTGACCCCCCCGCGTGGATCGTCTTCGATTGCAGCGAGGGCGCGCGCTGGCGCCTCGCCGACGCGGGGATCGATCCCTGCGACGTGCACCACGTCGCGATCACGCACCCGCACCCCGACCACGCCGCGCTGCCGCAGTTCGCGCAGTCGCGCGCGTGCGAGGCCATCTTCGGCGACGGCGACCGCGACCTCTCGCTCTCGGTCTACCTCCCGCCGCTGCCCGCGGCGACGCTCCCGTCGCTCTGGTCGTGGCACCAGCCCGAGGACCAGGGCCGCCCCTCGTCGCGCTTCTCCCTACGGGTCACGGCCGCGTACGACGGGTGGTCGCGCGAGGTCATGCCCGGCGTGGCGCTGCGCGCGTTCACCGTGGCCCACGCGCGCTCGCCCGCGGTGGCGTATCGCGTCGAAGCCCACGGCGAGGTGTTCGCGTACTCGGGCGACACGGGGCCTTGCGACGGCGTGCTGCGCGCCGCGCGCGACGCCCGCCTCTTCGTGTGCGAGGCAGCATCGCGCGTCGGGCGAGACCTCTCGCGGTCGTACGGTCACTGCAACCCCAGGCAGGCGGCCGAGGTCGCCCGCGACGCGGGCGCGCGCGCCCTCTGGCTCACCCACTACACCGGCCATGACGAAGAAGACGTCATGCTCCGCGATGCGAGAGAGGGCAGATACGACGGCGAGCTGCGCGTGGCGCGCGACGGCGACCGCGCCGCGTGGTGACCTGTTTCAAGGCCACCGCGAGCACCGCTAGAAATAGCTGGGTTCGGCCTTTCTGAGCCCGTCTTCCGCACGCTGAACGTCTGCCCTCCCTCGCGGCTGGTTCTCGCGAGGCGCGCCCGTGCCCGGGGTT